>JACQXS010000096.1 GCA_016208615.1 Candidatus Stahliibacteriota bacterium
AGAAAACAAAAATCAAATCTTAAAAATCAAACTTTTGGCTTCTGTTTTTATAGTAGTGGTTTGTTTTGCACTCGTGTGTAGTGTCGGACGCGAAAGTGTGCTATCTTTTTTATCGTCGCACTCTCCATCTATTCAGAAAGCCGAAGCATTAGTTAAAAACTATCCCTATTTTTTACACGGCTTGGGAGTTGCGGTATTTTTGATAGCTTTGAACTCTATTTTGATTATGAGTATAACTAAAATTAAGAGATATTTATGGATTGCTATCGCAGCTTTAATTCTTATCATAGACCAATGGAGCATAGAGAAGAAATTTTTCAAAGTAGTAGAGCATCCTAAAAAGTATTATGCCCAAGATGAAGTAGTTAATTTTTTGGCCCGCGACACAAAAAATTTGTATCGTGTATTTCCACTATACTATGAGCATACGCAGGATGCCTATCTTGCATTACACGGAATACAAAGCATTGGTGGATATGTCAGCAACCCGGGTGAAAGGTATCAAAAATTTATTGGTGCTGGCGAAAGCGTTATGTTCACTCCGTCTAACTTAGTCAGATATAAAACACTGTTAGATATTTTGAATGTTAAGTATATTATCTCGGCTTGGATTCCTGAAGATATAACAGGTTATCCAGCCAATATACAGAAGGAGATAGAAAATCTAAAACTTAGTTTCTTATCCCAGTGGGGGGTGAGTTGGGAAGCATTACATAATGGACTTACGCTTGTTTATCGGAGCAATCGTGGGTATGGGATATACAGGAATAATAGTGCTTTACCGCGTGCATGGATAGTGCAGGATTACAAAGTCTTACCAAGGGATGAAATACTGCCTGAACTAATGCGACCTGATTTTAAGCCCGATTCAATTGTGCTACTTGAACAAAAACCTAACGAACCCCAAACCCTAAACCCTAACCCCCAAACCCCAAATACAGTAAATATTATAAAATATACACCTAATAAAATAGTCTGCGAGGCAGAGCTTTCTGCTCCTGGGATTTTGGTATTCTCTGACAATTGGCACCCAGATTGGAAGGTCTATGTTGATGGAAAGAAAGACAAACTTTATGTTGCAGATTTAGTTGCCAGAGCTGTTGTGCTTCCCACAGGTAAGCATAAAGTAGAATTTGTGTACGAATCGCTATATTTTAAGACTGGTGCAATTATCTCTATTATAGCTTTCTTAGTTCTATTACTTAGTTGTATAATATATTATCGTTCAAAATTAAAACACAAAAAGATTTGAACTTTTAGACTAATGTTAACCTCTATGCGTATGCTTATTATCATTCCTACTTATAATGAGATAGAGAATATAGGCAATCTTATCTCTACTATTTTCTCTAATGTGCCGGAGGCTAACATACTTGTGATAGATGACAACTCGGCTGACGGGACAGGTAATTTGGTGGATAACCTATCTGAAAATGATAGCAGAATCAAAATTATTCACCGGAACAAAAAACTCGGTCTCGGTACTGCCTATAAACAGGGCTTCTTATACGCTGTTGAGAATAAGTATGACTATGTTATGGAAATGGATGCTGATTTCTCGCATAATCCAAAAGATATTATTAGATTTCTAAAAGCAATAAAAGATAGTGATGTTGTTGTAGGGTCCAGATATAACGAGCAGGGGAGGGTAAAGAATTGGCCATTAGCAAGACTATTGCTTTCTTATTTTGCTAACCTATACGCCAGATTCCTTACGGGTATCCCTATTAGAGATTTGACCTCAGGCTTCAAGGCATACCGCATAAATGTAATTAAAAACATACTTATGAAAAAAATTAGCTCCGACGGCTATGGCTTCCAAATAGAGACCTTATTCTGGACATCCCAACTAAAATTTAAGACCATAGAAATTCCTATTACCTTTACCGAAAGAAGTTCCGGAAAATCTAAGATGAATAAATCTATCATCTACGAAGCCTTCTGGGTTGTACTTAAACTTGCCTTCTATAAATACTATAATACTTAATCTATGAATCCGATAACCGCTTACCGCTTACCGCTTACCGCTATTATTCTCGCTGCAGGGAAAGGTGAGCGTTTGGGAGATAAATTACCAAAGCCATATATCAAATTAGTGGATATTCCTATTATTGTTTGGGCTACTAAAGTATTTAATGAACACCCGCTTATAGATAATATTATTATTATTACACTCAAGGAGTTTGTCAATTATTGTAGGGATGAAATAGTCCATAAATATAACCTTAATAAAGTTGTTTGTGTCTTGGCGGGTGGTGAAAAAAGGCAAGACTCTGCCCGAATTGGAGTTTTTTATGCCACTCAAAATGTTGGACCTCATATGAACCCGATAACCGCTAACCGACTTGTCCCGACGCACCTGTCCCGACGCAGAATGTGTCGGGAGAATGGGTCGGGAACACCGATAACTGATACCATTATTATTCACGATGCCGCCAGACCTCTTGTATCTTCTAATCTTATTACGCAATTAATTGAAACTGCTCGGGGGAGTAGGGTTTTTAAGGGCGGGTCCCGACAGATTCCGTCGGGATTTCTGACGGAAGGGGTGTCCCCACTGCCCTTAAAAGCTGTTATACCGGTTATCCCTGTTTCTAATACGATTAAAAGGGTAGAAGGGGCTTTTCAGCCAAATGCTGATGAGCCTCTGGCCCACATTCCCCGTAAAGTAGTGCAAACCTTGAATAGAGAAAATCTGGTGGAAACTCAAACTCCTCAACTATTTCAAGCTAACATTTTAAGACTTGCACACCTTAAAGCTTATCAAGACGGTGTTTCGGCTACGGACGATGCTTCCTTAGTTGAAAACTTTGGCGAAAAAGTTTATACTATACCGGGTCAATTGAATAACATTAAAATTACTACCTCTACTGACCTATTATTCGCTGAATTGTTGATTAAACAAACCGAACACCGATAACCGATTATGAGAGTAGGAATAGGTTTTGATATCCATAGACTAATCTCCAATCGTAAGTTAATCATTGGTGGCATTACTATTCCGTATCATAAAGGACTTGATGGGCACTCTGATGCTGATGTTCTTATCCACGCTATTGGAGATGCTCTTTTAGGGGCATCGGGGAAAAGGGATATTGGCTACCATTTCCCAGATACTGACCCCAAATTCAAAAACTGCTCAAGCCTACTTTTATTGCAGCAGATTATAGGGATTACGCATCCCAAGATTATAAATATTGATTCTATTATTATTGCCGAAGCTCCCCGCCTTTTACCTTATATTGAACAAATGATTGATAAGATTGCTTTTTCCTTGGACATTCAACAAGCTCAAATTAGTATTAAAGCCAAAACTTACGAACTTTTAGGAGACATAGGCAAAGGCAAAGCTATCGCTGCTTATTCGGTTGTTTTAATAAAATAAGTCTTACTTACAATTATTCAAAATCCCAATTCCTAAAAAGCTAAAAACCTACAACCTAATAAGATAATTCCTATCCCGATATTGTTACAGTTACCGGGTCACAGAGTGGTCCTAATCGCATCCTTTTATCAAACCATTGTGCTTTGTAAGAGATGGTCACCGGTCCACTACCTACTTGATGGATATACGGAGAACAGGTATCGTCAGCCAATAATTGCCATCCCGCCATCCCTATAGGAGGTTCAGTCAACGCACCAGGTATAATACCACTGATAAAATACCATATCCTCGCCCCATATATGCCGAATGGTTTAGCGTTCTCTTTTTCATTATTCGGATTAACGCCAAAGTGGATGACCGCGGTCAATGATTGCGAATGGTCGATAAATATCAATGGTGGTGGAGTAAGGGCCACCACATCTTCTGACAAGGGGGTCGGCTCCTTATCCAATGGAGCCAAGCCAGCCAATTCTAACATAGCGTCAGTGACAGGTGTATAGCCCCGTATCCTTTTAGCAAGATAGCGGATCTTAGTTACGGATGTCTCAAGTATAGTATCTTTATCTTCAATTGCCGACTTAAATAGTAGCTTTATAGATAGAGCAGTGCCATATTTAGTATTCCAAGTAGCATTCAAGCCGACTATATCGTTTTTCTCTTGGAGCGTCAGCCCAAGTGCCACATAATTAGCCGCTATGTAGGCCGCAAAATTATCAAACCATATATCAAACTCCGCATCACTCCTTGGTATAAAATCTGGCATCTTTACCTCCTTTATTTTGTTGGGTAGATGAGAGCCCTCGCTCTCATAGGTTGAAGCGAGGGCTTCAACCTACCCTTTTTGTTATTATTTCTCGGGAACGGTGCGTTGTTCCTTTGTACATTCGCGATGTTCCTTTCCCCATCGCCGATGTTCCTTTCCCCATCGCCAATGTTCCTTTCCCCATCGCCAATGTTCCTTTCTCTATCGCCGATGTTCCTTTCCCCATCACCGATGTTCCTTTCCCCATCGCCAATACTCCTTTCCGTATCACCAATACTCCTTTCTCTCTCGCCGATAGAGACATCCCTCTTGCCGATAGAGACATCCGTATCGCCAA
>JACQXS010000099.1:0-6247 GCA_016208615.1 Candidatus Stahliibacteriota bacterium
CGTGTCAGACACCCTGCCCAGCCATCCCTGATAATTGAGTTCGTGTATTACTGCCTTAGCGTCCTTGGATGGAACAATCCCGCCTCCTTCGGGACTTACAGCATTAGCCACTACTGATTGGCTCGCCTCTGCCTTGTGCAGACCCATAACTGTTGCACCTATTGCTATGCATAGCATAGCCCTCAAAAACTTACCCATCTCACACCCCCCTTTTTCTCTTTCCCTCTTAATTCTTATTACTTACAACTTATAGCTATTTTTGGGGCATTTGGATAAAGCTCTTTTCCATGAGCATATGTGTTTCTTCTCTTGCCCCCTTTCATCTGTTAAAAACTTAACCCCTGTCAGCATTATATCCCCTCTTTTATATCTTATACTCAATAACCTCTTTCTTTACTACCTTTTCTTTCACCGCTTGTTTAATAGCATAGACTAAATCATCTATCTTGTCAACCCCCTTTTCGCTATATGGGACAAAGACAACATTTGCATTCCCATAGCTGCATCTTTCAACTTCAAAAACAATCTGCCCATAATTCATCTCAGGCACTACAAATGCCTTAACCTGTTTCGCCAGTTCCGCTACTCGTTTATCAGGAAAGGGCCAAATAGTATTAAGTTTTAAGCTACCCACCTTTATACCCTCTTTTCTTGCTTGCTCCATTGCTTTGCTTGCCGCTCTCGCCGTCGCACCGTATGATATAATAACTATTTCTGCATCCCCGGTCTCTTTTTCTTGTAAATCAATAATTTGCTCTGCATTATTTCGTATTTTCCATACAAGAGGATGAACATTATATTCTTGGTATTCTTCATTCATAATAGGATAGCCACGGTCATCGTGCGTTAATCCTGTGACATGAAATTTATACCCCTGCCCTATATCTACCATTTGCGGCACAAAATCCGCATCCCTCTTAAATGGCAAGTATTTTTCTTTCGGCCCATCATAATAGCGACGGCGTTCTATTTTGATATCCTCTGCTATGACTACTTCCTCTTTTATATGTGCCACATACTCATCTGCCAATATAACTACCGGCACACGGTAGCGCTCCGACAAATTAAATGCCTTAATCGTAAAATCAAACATCTCTTGCGCCGAACTGGGAGACAGGGCTATCAGTTCATAATCCCCATGCGAACCCCAACGCGATTGCATTATATCGGATTGACCCGCACTATTCGGAATACCCGTAGAGGGACCTATTCTTTGCACATTTACTATCACACAGGGAGTTTCAAGCATTACTCCAAGCCCTATATGCTCCATCATTAGAGAAAAGCCGGGTCCAGAAGTAGCCGTCATTCCTTTCTTACCTGTCCAGACTGCACCCAATACAGCAGCAAGGGCTGATATCTCATCCTCCATCTGAACAAAAGTTGCCTTCATCTCAGGGGACTTTGCCAAAAACCTGTGCATTATCTCCATAGAGGGCTGTATAGGATAGCCAGCCAAAAACCTACACCCCGCCGCCAATGCACCTTCTGCACACGCCTCATTCCCAGTAAGCAAATGACTATTTTCTATTCTTTTTGTCTTCATTTTAACTCCTTATTTATTGTTTTCAAACCCAATCTATTCTTATCCTTCCTTATATTTCTTAATTCTTTGTTTATGAACTCACTCCTACTGGTCTTAAATTTTCAATTGTTACATCAGGTCTTAATCCCTTTAATCCCAAATGTTCACGGGCAGCAAGAATTTCAATACCATGAATTTCGCCATCAGGACCATAGTCAATTGCTATATCTGGTCCTATTCTTGCTGTATGGTCAACACCGTGTCCTTTGAGAGTTATATAAACAGCATCAGCTTCCGAGTCATAGCTTACTTTCATAATCCCTCCTCCTCTTTTTGTGAAAAAAATGTGTACACTGTAATGACTACAATTCTGTCTTTTTCTTCAATAAAAATTGGAACTACTTCTTTTGTCTTATAGTATCTACCAAAATGTTCTGTATTAAATGGGAAAGATAAAGAAGCAGTAAATCTTCCTTTTTCTGCAAATTTCCATAAACTCTTTCGTATAACATTTTCCACTTCTTCCTTGTCGGCTTTTCTATTCTGCATTTGCATCAGACTATGCTTTGTAAAATAAATAGCTTTATTTGAATCTATATTCCCCTCCATCCCTATATTACAAGTACATCTCTTGATTTGCTACCTACATACGGACCTATAACGCCTGCTTTTTCCAATTCATCTATAAGTCTGCCTGCTCTTGCGTACCCTATTTTGAATTGTCTTTGCAAAAGTGATACCGATGCCGTCTGATGTCTTATTACCAGAGCTTTTGCCTCTTCAAATAACTCATCTATCCCTTCCTCAGTAAACCCTTCTTCTGTTGTCGGCTTTTCTATTTCAATCGTCTCTTTCTCCTCATCTAATGTCGGGTAATAATCCAGTGTCAGCAATAAATTACGCAAGTTATGGCTCTGTATTCCATATTCTGCATCTAATCTTTTAGCAAATAAATCTATTCTCTCTATTGCCCCCGGGAAGACATCTTTTTCCACAAGCGACTCCACTAAATCTTCTTTTATCAATTCTTTGGCTATTAGTTGGGGGTTATCTATTTTATTAGCTAACCATTCCGCTGCCCATCTCTCTGTCCACAAATCGGCAATCCTTTTAGATTCTTGGGTACTAATATAAGCACCGTGCAACCTTTCAGCTACTCCTTTACCC
Source organism: Candidatus Stahliibacteriota bacterium (assembly GCA_016208615.1). Lineage (GTDB taxonomy): Bacteria > Hydrothermota > UBA3073 > JACQXS01 > JACQXS01 > JACQXS01. Next base: position 2,693 of record JACQXS010000099.1, read on the forward strand.
GGTGGTAAAAATAGCATATCACCCTTACCAAGCAATTTTTCTGCCCCATTCATATCCAATATAGTGCGGGAATCAGTTTTTGACGCCACTTGAAAGGCAAGTCGGGCAGGAAAGTTTGCCTTTATAAGTCCTGTGATAATATCTACCGAGGGCCTTTGGGTGGCAAGTATAAGATGAATCCCAACAGCTCTTGACATTTGTGCCAACCGTGTAAGGATAGCTTCTATATCTTTTGGAGCAGTCATCATAAGGTCGGCAAGCTCATCTATAATTACAAGTATATACGGTTTGGGGCTACTTGCTCGTTGATTATAGCCCTCTATATCACGCACCCCGACTCTTGCAAATTCTTTATACCTGATTTCCATCCATAATATAGTTTCTTTTAGGGCTTCCAATGATTCCTTAGCATCTGATATTACAGGACGCACAAGATGAGGTACTCCATTATATAACCGTAGTTCCAGCCGCTTCGGGTCTATCATCAAAAACCTTACCTCCTGTGGAGTAGCACGATATAATATAGAGGCAATTATTGTATTTATGCAGACACTTTTACCCGACCCGGTTGTCCCGGCTACAAGTAGATGCGGGAAACCGGCTATATTATCACACACGGAGTCACCCGCTATATCTTTACCTAATGCAATAGCAAGCGGTGAAGTACTATTTTCATATGTAGGGAAGGTAAGAATTTCTTTCAAATATACATTTTCGCGACTTTGATTGGGCACCTCTATTCCCACAACTCCCTTGCCCGGAATAGGTGCCACTATCCTTATGCGAGTAGATTTCATTGATAGGGCTATATCATCCGATAGCCCTGCTATCCTTGCTACTTTTATACCAGGGGCTGGTTCATATTCATAGCGAGTGATTACAGGGCCCGGAGCTATTTTAGTTATCTTGCCTGATATACCAAATTCTTCAAACTTCTGCTCCAAAACTCTTGCCTTTTCTTTAAGTTCAGTATCTGATTCGCTTTCTGATATAGGGTCAGGGTCTTTGAGACAATCCAAGAATAGGGGCCTGAATTCTGTAATATCTAATGCAGGTACATGCTTATCAATTCTTTCTTCTATTTCCTCTTGTCCATCATCTTCCATCTCTTCTTCTTTAGCATTTATTTCTTGTTCTTTTATCTCTCGTTCTTTTATTATTTCATCTCTCACCTTTTTCCGCTTTTGTCTCTTGCCTATACTGAATATTATGGCTCTAATTTTTTCAAATGTAAGGCATAAGGCAATAACTAAAGCACTGGCAATAAACCATTTACCAATCCCAAAATACCTTGTCCCCGCAGCAGATAACTTTTCACCTATAATACCACCACTGAATATAGTGTATGGGATGCCTGCCAACATAAATGAAATAAAAATACTAACCCCAATTAGAAAAGCTGTGCGTAATGTCAATGAGGGATAATATTTACGCGGCAAAATACCCCATAACAAAAGAATAATAGGGATAACAAGACTGGATACACCCATCCCCCTACAAAGCCATATCCCTATTATGGCACCTATTATCCCACCCTTATTGGCAATACTATTAGAAAGTGTAAATGACAGTGGGTCTTTTGAAGTATAGTCATTGGGATTAAAAGTGATGATGCTTAACCCGACAAATATGCCTAATAATATAAGAAATATGCGTAATAATTCCCATTTCCTTGTAGGTGTAAGTTTTAGTAATGCTCTGAATAGCTCTCTGCCAAGCCACCCCATAGCAAACACTGCCAAACAGGCAACAACAATATAAATTAACCACCGAATAATATTTATTATCATAAATTTTATAGAAAATTTTGTAAGTCAGTTGCCAATAGAGAGATTGCCTTTTCAACCCGTATCTTCTCTAATGGTTTAAAGTATTCTTGTTTATGTATTGGCTCATCTACTTTTCGTTCTCCTTTCAAAAAGGTAAATATTTTTAATTTAACCTCCGGAAAATATGACATTAGGGTATGAGTAGATTTACTGCCAAAAGTTATTTCCCTTAAATCGCAGTAATCTCCACCAAGTTGACTTTCCAGTTGAAATAAATAACAACTAATATTTGGGAAAATTGTTTTCAACAAACTAAAATCAACAAGAATTCTTTTTATCATTGCATTTTCGGTATATGCCTTACACTCTATTCCAATTGCAAATTTATTATCTATGAATATCTGTTTATCAACGCTTAATCCGAAGAAATAGTCCGAAATATTTGAAAGTATATATTGTTTAACCTCCTTATCCTCTATCTGCATAACATAACCTTTTTGTATTGGAATATGTTGTTTTCCCGAATTAACTGTAATACGAGAGTCTTCCCCTTCTATACTTTCCCATGCTATTTTGATTATTTCTTCTGTTATATATTCTTGCATTTTTCCCTTTACACTTCTAACAACCCCGCCATATGCTCTATCTTCATTATCAGTTGCGTTCCTCAGTAATTTCTATTATTTCTTGTGGCATCCAGTTGATTTCTCAACTCTTGTGATAAAGAATTTTTTTGTTTTCATATTTTAAAGTTTAATTAATCTTCCTCTTTCTGTTGCCTTTTTGCTATTAAACCAATCTTGTCTTAAATGATTTTTAACAAATTCGTATAGCTCTTTTACAATAGCAAAATCAATAGGTTTTTTATCGCTAACAGTATTTTTTGCGGCATTTCTTTTTTGTCTTCTTAAAATAAATATCTCATCAATTTTTGAGTTCTTCAACAAAACATCTTCACTTAAAGCATTTTGCTCTGCAATCATAATGTATAAAGAAAAAGGGTTCCCTTGTTTAATCTTTTGTGCTTCAAATTCTGACTGTCCCAACATTGTGGATGGGATAAAAGTTTTGCATTCTATGGCTACAGTTGGAACAACAAATTCTGCGGTCTCTTCTTTATCATTATTAATAAATTTACACTTAACAACTTTTGATATAGTGAAATCTTGATTTTTCTTATTTATGTAAATACCAGGGTTTTTTATAAAATCTTGAAAATTTTTAGGGGCAAATGATAAATCCATATATGCATTTCCTTGTCCTAAAAAAATGAATTGGTTATCTAAACTTGTGCTAACTTCTGGAATATCTTTAAATAAGAAGAATAAAAACTCTTCAATAACAGATGAACCGATTTTATCTTGTAGTTTAAAACCCTTTTCGTCTATGTAGTTTTTGTATTCATTAAGCAACTTTACTTTCGCTTCTAAATCTTTATCATTTTCTGAATTAAGTTTTTGGATTTCATTTATCCACCGATTATAGCGATTAATTATTTCAACAAATAAATACTTACTATTAGATTGTCCTATTTTCTTTTTTAAGATATTACCGTGCGGTCTTTCAGTATTTAGCATAGAATTTAATAAAATACCCCGCCTCAAGGGGTAAAGCATTTTACTTTTCTTTCCTTATTATAATCAACATAGTTTCTTTTCTTTCCTTTGATGCCATAGCTTTTTATCTGTTCTACCGAATAAACTAAATCTCTAAAAATTGTTTTCTCAGTATAAGACGAAAAACGAGAAGAGACTTCCTTCAACTTGTCTATATCAATCTCTTTTAA
>JACQXS010000099.1:6254-14601 GCA_016208615.1 Candidatus Stahliibacteriota bacterium
CAAAATAACCACCCGATTACTATCAGGTTCTAATTTTATTTCTTTTTCACCAAACAACTCATTAAATAGTTGTATTGCAAGTAAATCCTTGTCATCTAATTTTGTATCATATTTTAATATAATTTCTTTATACATCTTATAAGTTTTAATTCTATATCTTTGTTTATATTCTTTACTTGTATTTTATCTATTTTAAATCTGAATGTCAACAAAAATCAATGAGCAAAAATAAATTGGGTTTTATTGAGAGAAAAATTGTTACTTCAAATACAGCACCTTTTTTACCACCCCGCTTGCTGCCCCGCCTGCTGCGGGATTTCCAACGGGATTTTCAACAGTCCCTGTTCCGATGTTAGCACGGATAAAATATAAGCCCGTCGGAATGTTTTTACCCGGCTTCCAGATTGATTGACCACCAATGAATTCTGTTACTTTACGACCCATGATATCAAACACTTCAATCTTTGTATTTCGTGGTGCTGTAATTGAACAATAAGCCCTAAATGGATTAGGATACATAGAAAGTTTTGTCCCAAGATATTCCCTTGCCTCCTGAACAGAAAAACTATTAAGAACTGGCAAAATTATATGCGACCGGTATATTGAATCAGTATAAATAGTATTATGAGCTGTATTTGTATGAGCATGCTGGCGAAATGGCTCACCAGTATTAGGATTTACTTCATACCGCGTAGAAAGAGCAGATGAAATACCTATCCGAATTCTATGCCCCTTATCAAATACAATAGCAATATTGCCTAAATCTATTTCCATTTCATAAACCTGTCCCGGCACCATAAAAACTTCATCCTCTGTGCCTTGACGGAACCGGGATTTAAGAGCGCCATCCATAACCAGATAAGCAATTCCTGCTGGATAAACATCAATCAGCCGAATCATAAAATCAGTATCTATACAATCCGAACTGGCATAGATTTTTGCCCTCACCTGCCCAACTAATACAACAGTAGTATCCAGTGTATTACTTGTCCATATTACGCCATGTGAAGATATATCCTGCCAAAACTGATTTTTAGGACCTGATACAATCGTAAGGTTGCGTCCTCCGCTATTCAACATAGGACTACTGGGATTATGAAAATAAGTCAACCCAGTATCCCCAATTGTCGGAGGTTCGTATTTAAGGGTTTTATCAGGATGTAAAAATAAAGTGTCATAAATAATAGTTGAAGGTGGCCATTCATTGAATTCCATCCACTCATTGCCAGGTGCAGTAGTATCATTACAATCTCCCATAGTATAACATAGCACAGGAGGTTCATTTTCAATACCATTATCCTCATCTTTAAGGTAATGGGCAAACCATTTTGTAGCTATAGGAATATCTTTCCATAGCGAATTTTCAGGATACATTAAATCTCCCTGTTGCCTTCTTTTCCATCCACCATGAGTCCATGGACCAATTATAATCTTTTGCTTTCCAATTGCACCTGTTCCACCTTCGTATTGCATTCCTCTAAAAGCAGATATATTACCCTCACAAAATGTATCATACCAACCACCAATATGATAGAAAGGAGTATTAATTAATTGGTAGCGGGTCTCCAGATTCACATAATCCCAAAGAGAATCATAAATATAATGCTCTGCAATTAAATCAAGCATATAGCTAAGGCCCATAAGATTATACCATGTATCTATCTGTTCTTTACGATAACATCCACCCGGGAATACAGCATGTTTATATAAATTAGATGCACAATTTGCTACGAATCCGCATACAAGGTGTGGTGGAAGTGCCCCTGCACAAAGGTAACCGGTAATCCCATGGGCTGACCCACCATAGATTCCTATCTTCCCATTACACCAGGGCTGATTAGCAAGCCACTCAACTGCATCGTAGCCATCCTGTTTTTCAGCCCATCCATTATCCCAAAATATACTGTCTTCTCCCTCAGAACCACCACGTCCACGAGTATCCTGGCTAATAAAACCTATACCATGTGCAAACAAAGATTCCTGAAACTCGCCAGCCGGACCACGACCATAAGGAGTTCTATTAATAACTACCGGCACAGGTCCTGATACAGTATCAGGCGGTAAATATATATTTGTAGCCAGATGCACCGAATCACGCATCGGCACCATCATAATGCTTTGACTGTATGCTGATTGAGGTCGCACCTCTTCTATTGCAAAAATTGCGCATACTATTATGGATAGCACTATGAGGTTAAACCTCTTCATTTCAATCTTTAGTTGAAACTCTTTCTTTTCTTCCAAAAATTTCATATCGCCCCTGCTTTTCAATTTCTCCAAACCTTTTCTCATATACTTATGATATAATCCTTAAACCCAATTTGTCAAGTAAAAATTCTTAACTGCCCGGTAGATGACCCCACATAGTAATCACCTTCTATGAAATCGTCAATAAAATTATGCAAAATTATTTCTTGACATTTTATATTATTCTATTACAAAGAAATTATGGCAATTCAAAAGCGTCGTATTTCACAAACAAGAGCAAAAAAGAGTAGAACGCATTGGAAAGTAAAGGTGCCCAATCTCGTACCTTGTGCCCAATGTAAGACTTTAATACTGGCTCATACAAGATGCTATAATTGTGGATTTTATAAGGGGAAGGAAGTTATTATTCCTCGTCTATACAAAGAAACTACTACCCCTTAATTTTGTATTAGTCTGTTTATTACTCTTTTTACAGATAGTTTTTATACCCAAAGACTATATGAGTTTGCTGAAAATGCTCTTTTTGTCACCTCCGATAGGAGTCCGAAGACTCCATCGGAGTCCTTCGGACCTGATCGAAGCGAAGGGTCTCATCCCCGCAGAATGCGGGGTTATTAGATTCTTCACGGAGCTTGCACTGAACAATATATAGAGATTCTTCACTCCGTTCAGAATGACAAGTGAAGGGTTCAGAATGACAGTTTGTATTAGTTCATAACTTTTAAGCAGACTCTATATTATTTCTTGACTATTTGCTTCAAATAGGTTATCTTAATCCCAAATGCTGATAATTTATATTATTGTATTATTTTATACGAATAATGCAACTCAAAAATTAGTTGAAATACCTATTAGAACCTATGATGAGGTCTATAAAATTAGCAGATTAAAAGTAGCCATTGTTTCTACCAGTCCTACATCTGTTAAGGCAATATTAACTGATAAGGAAATAGAAAGGATAAAAAATCTGGGCTTTTACCCACAAATTATTATTGCAGACTATCAGGCGTATGCGGCGAACTTACTTAACCTACCCGGCTATCATACATACGATGAAGTGGTTAATGATATGATAACCGTCGCAAATACTTATCCTAATATAACTTTTCTTGATACCCTCGGCTATTCAGTAGGAAACAGATTAATACTTGCCATGAAAATATCGGATAACGCAAATCTACACGAGAATGAACCAGGTATCCGCTTCACAGGAGCTCATCATGGGGATGAACATATTAGCACAGAAATAGTACTCTATTTAATTCATTATCTTACAGATAATTATTCCATAGACCCATATATACAGGAGCTTGTAGATAGTCGTGAAATATGGCTTATCCCGATGGTCAATCCGGATGGCGTTTTCCATAGTACCAGAGCAAATGCAAATGGCACGGACTTGAACAGAGATTATGGGTATATGTGGCAAGGACTCTCTCCAGCTCCTTTTTCCCAATTAGAGACGCAGGCAATAAGAACAAATGCTATTCAAAATAGATTTACGCTGGGCTTTGATTATCACTCGGAAGCCCAAATAGTAAATACTCTATGGGATTATACGCCAATTTTTACACAAGATGACACAATAATTATGCATATTGGCAAAGAGTATGCAGATTCTATGGGATATTGGTTAGTTCGGGGGTACTATTGGTATGAAGTGCATGGCTCTTGTCAAGATGCAATGTACGGGTGTGAAGGTATTCTTGACTATACGATAGAAACACCTCAACCCGATACACCAACTCCGGTCTGCGAATCTAATAGGCCTGCGATGCTGGCTATGATAAAACGGGCAGGAGATAGAGGGATTGCAGGCATTGTAACTGACTCAATAACTGGTGCTCCTTTGGATGCGAGAATTGAACTAACCCCTAATCCCCAACCCCTAATCCCTATTTACACTGACCCAAGACTTGGAGATTATCATCGTCTATTATTGCCGGGTAGCTATACGCTAAAAGCTTCGGCTAATGGGTATTTAACAAAAGTAATTACTGATATCTCAGTTGGCGATTCTGTTACAAATGTAAATACTGCACTTACGCCAAATGATAAATATTATGCCTATAGAATTGTGTGGGCAAATGTGTCTGACCCTAATGATGCTCATAATAATCATACTTTAACTTGTGATATGCTGGGTGCGCCAGATAGTGAGTTCCTGAGCTTAGGGGTTGGTGGGGATATAGTGCTTGATATGGGTATATTAATTACTGATAGTTTCATAGTCTATGAAGGAGAGGATAGTATTCAAAATGAAGGATATAAAGTTTATGTAGCTAATAATTGGAATGGACCATATGATTTGCTTGGACTTTATTATGGGACACAAAAAATAGATATTACTCAAATGGCAAGATATATAAGAATTACGGATGACGGCGGAAGCGATACAGATAGTCAATATGCGGGATTTGATTTAGATGCTATAGAAGGATATAGAATAGTTAATAGCGAAGAGAGAGAAGAGTTGGAAGTTAAGAGTTTAGAATTAAAAGTTTATCCTAATCTATTTATAGAAGTCACAGAGATTAGGGTTTGGGGGTTAGGGGTTAGTGAAAATCCCCAATTATTGATATATGATTTAGCAGGTAGAATGGTTAGGAAGTTTCTAATCCCTAATCCCCAATCCCTAATTACTATTTCTTGGGATGGTAGAGATAACTTGGGTAAAAAAGTAAGAACTGGGGTCTATTTTGCTAAATTAACTTCCGGTAATTCAAGTAAAATAAAAAAACTTATCCTAATAAGATAAAGTAGTTAAGTAATTATTTTGCCCGCCTATTCTCCTCAAAATACAAGAGTAAAGTTAAAAAATACTTAAAAAGTTTCCTCTTTTTCAGAGATTTTTCAGACTATAAGAGTATAATGTTAGTAGGAAGAGGTATGAGTAATGTATTTAATGTTCTAATATTCAGTATATTTATAAATTGTGGAAATGTTAGGGTAATAAGTAAAAGGGAGGTGTGAGATGGTAGGACTTATTTTGATGAGTTTAATGGCATATGTGCCGTATGAAGTATGGTGGCCTATGCTTCAGGGTAATCCTCAACATACGGGTGCATTTCAGGTATATAGGTTAATGGGGATTGATAGTTTTTATGTGAAGTGGTGGACCGATAGTGTTGCTTGCAATGCTAATCCCGCTATTGCTGATATTGATGGTGATGGGAGGGGCGAGATAGTTATTACAAGTACTGAGATGTATTATACTCAGACTAAAGGATTTGTACGCACATTTAAGGGCAGTACAGGTACACAGGTATGGAAAACAGAGACGGGCTGGCCAACTGAAGGAGCACCAGCAGTAGCAGATGCAGATGATAATGGGAATTTGGAGGTAATTTATGAAGGTGGGGTACTGTGTGCAAATACTGGCACAATTAGGACCCAAGGAGGGGGTTCTACATCTACATTAGCAGATATTGATGGGGATAACAAATTAGAGATACTAACTGGTGATGGGCGTGCACTTTCGTTTAATGGCAGCTCATTAGTTGAGGACTGGAATTCTCCAGGTGTATCTGGTGGAACTGCCGTAGGAGATGTAACAGGAGGTAGTTATCCGGATGTAGTTGTAGTCGGTGGACATGCATACGCATTGGAAGGTGGAACAGGAAGTCCTGTTTGGTCAGCAGATATAGGAGGTGGCTTTCCTGCCATTGCAGATATAGATGCTGATGGTGAGATGGAAATAGCTTTTACATTAGTTAGGTATGGTGCAGGTGGCTTTTATCCGGGAATATATGTTCTAAATAATGATGGGACGATAAAATGGGGATTTGATATAAGTGGTCCGTATTCAGGAAGTATGCCAGGAGCTCCACCCGGCCCACCCGCTTTAGGGGATGTAGATGGAGATGATAAAATGGAAGTAATCTGTGGTGGAGATAGTTTATATGTTTGGTGTCTCAATAGTACAAATGGGAGCCCAAAGTGGAAGTATAAGCTGAATGGAGATATGAGTTGTTCCCCTGTGTTAGTTGACCTGGATAATGATGGGATTTTGGAAATTGTTATAGGGGATTACGAAAAAGTCTATGGTGGTGCAGCTAATGTCTCTATCTTAAAAGGGAATGGCAGCTTAATTTGGACATACCGATTTGCTCCTTCTCCTTCAATTACGGGACATGCCATAGGAGATGTAGATGGAGATGGATGTTTAGAGATAGCGGGCGGTGGGGTTAGTTGACCCTACTGCGATCTCCTCTACGTGATAGAGGGAAGATGTAACCCGAGTGGAATAGAAGAAAATAAAGTTGAACAGGATGAAGGATTTAGATTATTACCAAGCAGAAAGAATGTAAAAGTGCTCTATGGGATGGGTGGTCAATTTAGATTATATAATGTAGCCGGCAGAAAGGTAAGCGAAGCCAGTCTTATAGGTAAGGGCGAAATAACAATAAAAGTCCCATCTGCGGGAATTTATTTTGCTACACTTAAATCGGATAGTAAATATATTGCCAAGAAAGTAGTTATATTTTAGAAAATGTGAAAGGAGGTGTGAGATGGTAGGACTTATTTTGATGAGTTTAGTGGCATATGTGCCGTATGAAGTATGGTGGCCTATGTTCCAGTATGACCCACTCAATACAAGTGCATTCCCATGCTATAAATTGACGGGTCCCGGATTAGACAGTTTCTATATAAAATGGCAAAAAGATTATTGGTGGGATATGGGAGGTCAACCGGCAATTGCAGATGTAGATGGTGATGGAGCAGGAGATGTGATTTTTGGGACTAAGCATTGTGTAGTTGTGCTTAATGGACTTAATGGAGATACAATTTGGACCTCAAGGGGCGATGCAGAGGGAAGTGGTGCAATAGGAGGGGAAGCACCTGCAATTTGGGATGTAGATGACGATGGAGAATTAGAAGTAGTAGCCGCGGGTGATGCTAAAAGTTATCCGTGGCTGCTAAATTCAAGGACTGGACACCTAAAGAAAGGAGGAATCAGGAATCCCGAATGTTCGTCATCCCCGGCTACGCTTGTAGATGTGGATGATGACAATAAAATAGATATAGTGAGTGGCGCTTTTGCACTTAATGGCAGTGATTTGAGCGAAAAATGGGAATATACTTTGGATTATTTTGGCGGTGAAAAAGTTATATTAGCCACAGCAGTTGGAGATATAAATAATGATGGGGTGTTAGAAGCAGTTTTAGGAACACAAAAAGTAGGCCCCGGAATACATCGTGTGCATGCAGTAGATGCCAGGACCGGTAATGTTATATGGGTGAACGATGCCATAGGAGAACCTTTTTCTTCGCCTACAATTGCAGATGTGGATGGAGATGGAAAGTTAGATGTAGTAATGGCAACCATCTACTATCCTAACAAAAGAGTATATGTATTAGATGGCGAGAATGGTAGTGTAAAATGGTCCCATATTATAACAGGAAGTAGCGATGGATGTAATGCTGAATACACAGCCGGACTTGCCGTCGGTGATGTAGATGGGGATGGGGGGGTAGAAATAATAACCTCTGTTGTTTGGGGGCTACCGGGAAATGAACCTAAGGACAGTGTAGGATTTGTATGTATAAGTGGGAACTCGGGAGTTGAAGAATGGCATTTTAAGGCAGAGAATCTGCGTTTTCAGGGCGTATCTTACCCCGTTCTTACATGTACTCCGACATTGGTGGATTTAGATAATGATGGCATATTAGAGATAGTGCTGGGAGACAATAATAGTAATTGTTATCTCGTAAAAGGGGATGGGAGTTTGATTTGGAAGCACCACTTTCATGTGCCGCATCCTCCTTATGATGACGGATACCATGTAGTAATACACGGACACGCAGTCGGAGATGTAGATGGGGATGGGTGCTTGGAGATTGTGGGGGTTAGCGGGGGCTGACCACCTGATCCTGCTGACATCGTGTATGTCATTGATGCACCTTGCGACCCAAGTGGAATAGAGGAACAAGGAAAATTAGAAGATAAAGAGTTCAGATTATTACCTAATAGGCGGAGCGTAAAGCTAATTTATATGGAGACGGGTAAGTTTAGTTTATACAATATAGCGGGACGCAAAGTGAATGAAGCTAATCTTGTGGGTAAGGGAGAGATGACCTTCAAAGTGCCGGGTGCAGGAATTTATTTTGGTATATTAGAGACAGAGATAGGAAGTAT
>JACQXS010000098.1 GCA_016208615.1 Candidatus Stahliibacteriota bacterium
CAAGGCAATTGATTATTTGAAAAAGCAATTCAAACCCAAATCTGTCAGTATGGTAGAACTTAAAAGAGGCATCCTTTGAAGTGGCAAAAGCTGTTGTAGCGGAAAGATTTAGTATTCTATACCCAATCCCTAATCATATGCGAAGGAAACAAATTATTACTAAATAGGCCCAAAAATCACACAATAACGAGTAATTTAGCTCCAATATTCCCGTAGATATAAGATACAAGGATAAGTATAAAGAGAATAGTAAAGTTTATTTACACTCGGAGCGGAGATTCAATAGATACAAATGTCCGTGCAAATTAGTATTCACAAGGGTTGAGAGAGAAGTTTTTTTATTTTTTCTCTTGACAAGATGATTTTTTGATATATTTTTAATCCTAATGAACAGACAACAGACTCTCTTCGTTTAAGAAACTATTTTTATTTTCCTCTAACTAAATTAAAGTGGCCCCAATTTACAACATACACCTGACTATGCCCCATCTTTTTACAAGGATGGGGTTAAAAAGGATGAGAAAGATAAACTTTAATTTATAACTTGGAGGATAAGATGAAGAAGACAATCGCTTTAATCGGAATTATAGGGATAATGGCAACCCTGCTTTATATAGGGTGCGGAAAGGAGAAACCAACTACTCCTTCATTAGAAGATGAAGCAAAATCAGTTGCCAAGAAACATACATTGGTGATGGAAACCCTCATAAGCAACTTTTCAGAACTGGATTCTATGCTACCTGATGAAAAAGTCACCGTGTTGGATATATTCAAATCGGCAGAAAATCTGAAAAATATTGACAAGAATGCAATGGCTGAAATTCATAAGGTCGTGGAATCTCTTTCTGAAGAGAATAATAGATGCTTTGCAGAGCTCTCAATATCAAGAACCAAAGAAGACCCTGATTCGCTACTTCAGAAACTTATAGAAGCACAGCTACAAACAATTGAAGATACAGTTAAGAGAGAAGAGATGAGAGCTTTCGTAACCTCTCTCGCAGAAAATATGATGGAATGTGAGAGTATTACTACAATGATAGAGTTTCTGGGTACAGTAACTTGTAGTGATTCTGCATCTATATATGGGCTTAAGTTAGGTGAAGAGATATTGATAGACGGAGCAGAAACTATCTATTCACCAGAATGGTGGAAAGAACAAGGTTATGATAACGGGTCAAAGGTTGCTTGGTGGATACCGATTGCAGCAGGTGATGTATTCGGCGGAGTATTAGGTGGAGTGCTTGAGCCAGACTGCAAGTGGAGTTGGGAAGGGGCAGGTGGGGGAGCATTGAAGGGTTCTGCTATGGCCGGGGTTGGTGGTGTGGTAACCATTAGGAGGACCGCAAAAGGAGATTTGACATGGGAACTTATTTAAAAGCATTTGCAATAGCACTTCCTATAGCAATAGTGATTTATACTCTTCTTTTTAGGTTAGTTGATATGCCTAATATCCCTACTGCTGCGGGAAAATGGAAAAACGCTTTGAAAATGGGATTGATAAGCGGTTTTTTAGCTGCTCCTTATTTTGCTTTTATCCATAGCGGAAAACACTTTAATCTATCTCCGAGGGTAGAGAATACTCTGTATATTGGTTATCTTGTTTTCGTGGGAATAGTAGTTATTACGGTAAAGTGTCTACGATGCTATCGGAAAAGGAAACAAGGAGAAGGGAAATAAGGTAGATGGTAGGGGCGACCCGCCACCGGGTCACCCCCACCAAAGCATAAAAAATGAGCAGACAAAATCTACAGAGATTGAAATTTTCTTGGTTAGGTGTATTTATCTGTCTTGGGATGGCTGGCTTATTTGCAGCTATCGCACCATTAGAAAAAAAGATTCAATCCGCAGGACTCACATTTATATTATTAAGCTTATATGCTCGTTTTATGGTTGAGCAACCGATAAAGAAAAGTGATGTGCTATTCGGGGGGTGGATGTTGGGATTCATTGCCTACAGCTTCTTAATCAAGTATGTTCCACTTCCCTATTATTTCTTTTGGTTTCTCTATTTACTTGCAGTTCTGTCTGTTTTCATTTTTTATTTATGTTGGAGGAACAAACAAAGTTCTCTTAATTGCTAATGCTCTATTTCAATGAATGAATTGTGGTAATATCTGATGGGAAATTAGAATGGCTATAAAGAAAAGTAGCGTGAGTGAATTATGGTCAGTATTGTTTATTTTTGTGGCAGTTATGATAGGGTCGCATATCTATTCTACAATAAAAGGGACGGCTTTATTTTACAGCCCGGTTTTCTATTGGGTAGGAATCTGTATGATAATTTATGGAACGATTAAAGTTAGTTGGTTATACCAAACGAAAAGAATAACCCGTAAGGAGATTTGTATTAGGGTAGCTGTATTGGGTGTACTAATAGCTTTTACTATATTTCTACCACATACTGATACGGAAATTGAAATACGAGAGGTACTTGTTAATCTTGCAATTATGGGCCCTTTTATAATTATTGCAGAGTGGGCAGGACAGAAGGTAATGCTTAAATTACAACAAAAGAAACAGTCAACTTAAATGATAATGACCGGGAATATGGTAGGGGCGTATTGTCCACGCCTTTTCGGGACTCCGCTATGGCGGAGCAATATGTCCCTACTTTAGCTTCCTACATAAGACAGAAGACAGAACAAAATAGTTAGGTGCGTTGAGTTCGTTTAGTTTGTTGGATTTATTGTAGCGGAAACCTTTAGGTTTCCATAAATTAATGTATGAAATGGAAGTCTAAAGACTTCCGCTACATATTTTAATAACTTACTAAAACAAATCATCTAAATCCGCATTATATTTGGGCATCTTGCTATGTGATTGAAGGAAGTCAATAAATGGCTCTGGTGGTAGTGTTGCGGAATGCATATCAAATCTCAAATCACATTTAAGGCATCGTTTCGCTTCTTCTACGGCTTGGGCTTCACTTAATCCAAGTTCTACTTGATTAAAATTACCCCTCCTTTTATCTATGGGAAGGCAAGGAATGTTAACCCGTGGCTTGTCAGCAAAACCCTCTTCTTTACCAAGGTATGGATTAGAAAGCTCTTTTGATGGCTCTCCTAAATTGCCATCACTTCCAAGATATTTAGCTATTAAACTTGCCGCCTGCCTACCATCAGCTATTGCTTTAACTACGGATGAAGGCCCCCTAATCATGTCACCGCCAAAGAATACACCGGGGATAGTTGAAATTAGGGTTTTGGGCTTTCCGACCCATTCTCCCGACCCATTCTCCCGACCCATTCTCCCGACCCATTCTGCGTCGGGACAGGTGCGTCGGGACAGGTGCGTCGGGACAGGTGCGTCGGGACAGGTGCGTCGGGACAGGTGCGTCGGGACAGGTCGGGTTTCTATGGGTAAAAAGGATAAGTCTTGCTCTTGTCCAATTGCCAGAATAACTATATCAGCAGTTGTTGAAATAGTTATTGACTCATCATATAAGGGATTAAAGTTGTGAGCAGCATCTCCGCCTGAGGCGGATCTGCCTCCGGCAGAAAAAACAGAAATACACTTAATAAATTCAACCCCTACTACTTTTCCTTGTAGGTCGCACCTATCCTGTAATATCCTTTTGGGTCCCCAACCACAGTTAATGACTATACCTTCTTCTAATGCCTGATTTATCTCCCAAGTATATGCAGGCATCTCGTCTTGGGCTTCAAGACAATAGATAACCACTTCTTTTGCCCCTAATCGTAAGGCAGATAAAGCCGCATCTATGGCGACATTACCCCCACCTACTACTATGACTTTCTGATTTCTGACTTCTGTCTCTTGTCTTCCGTCTTCTATCTTTTTGTGTACCTTTGTGTTTTCGTGCCTTTGTGGCACCATATTTAATTTTTGAACTTTGGATTTTGACATTTGAAATTCATTTGGATTTTGAGCTTTGACATTTGAACTTTCTTTTATAGCCATCAGAAACTCAATCCCCCACAAAACTCCATTCGCATCTCCACCAGAGTCGCCGCCTCCGGCGGAAATCCCTTCTATATTTACTTTTTTACTAATTCCCGCTCCCGTTGCCAAAAAGATTGCATCATAACCCCCATTAAGCAATTCATCAAGAGTTATATCTTTTTGGAGCGAAGCGGAAATCCCGCTACTACGGGAGCCAAGCGTTGTATTACCTCTAAACTCAATTCCTATTTTCAATACCTCGCCTATCTCTTTCCGTATCACTTCCATAGGCAACCTATATCGTGGGATGGCAGATAATAGCATACCGCCGGGATTAGGCAGAGAATCAAATACGGTAACATTAGCTCCAAGCTGTGCTAAATAATATGCCGCCGTAAGTCCACAAGGTCCAGCACCTACAATAGCAACTTTTTTGTCGGTTGTCGGTTGTCGGTTGTCGGTTGTCGGTTGTCGGTTGTCGGTTGTCGGTT
>JACQXS010000030.1:0-22732 GCA_016208615.1 Candidatus Stahliibacteriota bacterium
GGTATAGAAGGGATGAATAATACTTCTGTAAAGAAATTTACCATTAGCAATAATACTATTTGCAATCTCTCATATGCTTATGGTACCGGCATTGCTGTATGGGGACGAAGTAATTATATGATTGATACTGTTGTTTGTGAGAATAATACCATTTATACTACAAGTGGAGGATGGTCAAAAGGGATATGCATAGGACCGCCGATTGGATATGCAGAAGTAAGAGGTAATATGGTATATAGAATTGATGGCACTTTTCCTGATTGCGGAATTGGGATAAGGTGTGATAGTGTAAATAGTGGGTATCTAATCACAAATACTCTGTATTCTAATAATCGGTATGGAATACAATTGACAAGGTCGCACAACTTAACTATTTCTAATAATCTTTCCGATAGCAATAATACAGGTGGAATTAGGTTACTTAATGCATCTACAAATAACACTATTGTTAACAACACAATTACCGGAAACAAGGGATGGGGAATTTTTATTAGGGGTAGTTCATATAATACAATAGATACAAATAAAATATCTTATAATTCAAGCTCAGGAATTAGGATACACGGAGAATTAGGTAAAGCCAACTCCAATGTAATAAAAAGGAATATAATTTATTCAAATACAGGTAAGGGTGTTGAAGTATATTACGGAGGGATAACTGATTCTATTCCTAAATATAATCATATTACCATTAATTCAATTTATAGCAACTCTACTCTGGGAATCTCTTTGGTGGGAACAACAACAAATGAGGGAGTAGTGCCACCTGTTATTACTTCCATTCAACAAGTTGGGAAAGGAAACTATCAAGTCTCAGGAACCGCGGGTACCAATTATACAGTTGAACTTTTCATCGCTATGGGTGGGTCGGGAAAAACTTATTTAGGCACTTCATCTGCAAATGCATCAGGGAATTGGATAGATACTGTTTCTGCTACTAATACTGATACGCTTATCGGAACTGCAACAACTCCAAATAAAAGTACATCTGAATTTGGAGCTGGTGTTCCCGTGCCATTTGCCGTAGAGTTGGTAGATTTTAGTGCTATAGGAGAATATAATAGTGTTAAATTAACTTGGCAAACAGAATCAGGAATTGATAACGCCAGATGGGTAATTGTTAGGCAAAATAATAACTCAGAACAATGGCAACCAATAGCCACATTATTTGTAGGAACACACGAGTGTATGGATACAAATGTAATAGCAGAAACAGAGTACAAGTATATGCTTGGGTGTATGAAGACTTATAATGATACTATTTGGTATGGTCCAGTATCTGCTACTCCCAAAGCGTATAAATTTTTTAACTTCATACTTTATGAAAGTTATCCTAATCCATTTAAGGGAAATGTGCATATTAAGTATGAGATACCGGGCAGACTACCAACATCAAATAAAATCTCTACTTCACTTAAAATTTACAACTTAATAGGTAGAGAAGTAAAGACACTGGTATCAGGAACTCAGGAACCAGGAAATTATAGAATATCGTGGGATGGAAGAGATGAGACGGGCAAAAAAGTGCTTAATGGTATTTACTTCTATCAAATAGAGGTAGGCGAGTTCAAAGCAACAAGAAAACTTACATTATTAAGATAAAAAGGAGTTCCTCGAGCGACAAAAGGAGTTCCTTAAATATAGTGAACTTTTGGCTTGACAGTGGAAAAATAGGAGCTATATTACAAGTAATATGAGTTATGTCGGTGCGTACATGAGTTATGTCGGTGCGTACATGAGTTATGTCGGTGCGTACATGAGTTATGTCGGTGCGTACATAAGTTATGTCGGTGCGTACATAAGTTATGTCGGTGCGTACATAAGTTATGTCGGTGCGTACATAAGTTATGTCGGTGCGTACATAAGTTATGTCGGTGCGTAACGAGAGCAATATAGGGATAACTAAGAAACAAGTGGTCGCAACACTTTGTTTTAACTAATAAGGAGGTGATATTATGGGAGCAAGGGATTACATGCCCAGAACGGATGCGGGATTTGACGCATTCCAGAGCGACTTTATGACTTTTGTAATGTCTCTTGAAAAAAGGAGGGATTATGTGGTATATATTTTTAGTGTTAGTTGGTGAGATAGCCCGGCAAACTGATTGGATGGGTGGACAAGGGGTTTTTGGTCCGGTGAGTGATTGGGGGACTCAATATTGGGTAAGTGACAGCGTAACCGTAGCCACGCCAGGTCAGGTTTCACTAATAGCGACAAGTTGGAATTATTCGAATTGGGTAAAGCACATAGTGGAAAGTAATACAGGGATACAAACTCATGCTCAAGGGCTTATGCCAGCAGATATAGATGGAGATGGAATAAAAGACCTTGTTGCTCATACTGCTGATGAGGTAGTGTGGTATAAACACGATGGGTCTTGTAATTTCTCCAAAAATATAATCGGACCTGCTGCTGCTGGATACGATAATCCCTGTGCTTATCCTTGTGATATTGACCAAGATGGCGATATAGATGTTTTAGTAGCGGCTAATGGAATTGGATGCGGGTGGTATGAGAATCAAAGTCTCTCATGGGTATATCATAACTTGGATAATTCATTTGGATATCATAGGATATCCGCTACTGATGTAGAAAATGATGGGGACCCGGATGTGATAGCTGTTGATAATACCGCTGGGGGTTATTGTGGTAATATTTATCTTTTCCGTAATGATGGGAGTCAAAACTTTACAAAAGAACTTGTAGCAGCATCTTATCTACGAAACACGTGGAGGGTTTATCCTGTGGACTTGAATAATGATGGATTTCCCGACCTTTATTCTGCTGCTGACTATCTTACATCTTTCTTCCTTAATAATGGTTCAGGAACTTTTACTCAGTCTTTTGTTGCAGATATTTGGAGCGGTTCTGATTTTGATGGTGCCTGGGCATCGGATATAGATATGGATGGCGATATGGACTTGGTTTGCGGAGTTCATTCAAGTAATCCAAATACTAATGGGTTTTATGCATTCCTAAATAATGGTACAGGAACTAACTTTACTATTACACCTTTATCAGGAACTGAAGCTGGTGGCAGAAGCTATGGTGATGGCTCAATAACTTGTGATGTGGATTTAGATGGAACACCAGATATAGCAGGTGCAGTTTTTAAAGTAGGTTGGTTTCGTCAAACTGGACCTTTGACATTTACTCTTTGGAATATAGATAGTGTGAATGTGGGTAGTTGCCATTGGGTATATGCAGCACCCACTTGTGCTGAGTGTCTTCCGAGCAGTAATATTCTAATAACTTATACAGGCGCACATGTGGTTTATGAGAACAATATGTTATTAGGATTTGCGGGTATTGGGAATCTTGAATCCTCCATACTTGAGCTTACATCCCCTGACTTTGAGGCATGTAGTTTATTGTGGTTTGGCTACAAAGCTTGTGTCCCGAGTGATTCAAGTTTAGACTTCTATTGGAGAACAGGAATTGATAGTAGTGACCTGGTAACTAACGCTTGGAATGGTCCTTATTATGCGACAGCAGGAGTAAATATAAATGATAGTTTTGCCTTGTCAGGGGATGGAAGGATGTTCCAATATAGAGTAGAATTAAAGCCTACTCCTAATGATATGCCTGTACTTTATGAAGTGTGGCTAAATTACTATTGCTCAGGAGTGGGAATAGAAGATAATGATATAACACAACAATATAATTCATACTTACAGTTTAGTAATGAAAAGTTAGTTCTCTATCTTCCACAAAAAGATAATATACAACTCAAAATTTATGATATTACAGGTAGACTGACAAAAAATGTATTTGATGGATATCTACCCTCTGGGACTTATGAATTTGGAATTTACCTTAAACCTGGCATATATTTTGCCAAACTTTACTCTAATAGTGGAAGCGAGAACTTGAAATTTATAACCCTAAAACCGTAATAGACATATAATATCTATTAATTTGCAATGCTGGAGATTGAAATCTTTGGCAGTTATTTTACTTGGATTTCAATCTTTTTGGCTTTATGGACCTTCTTTTTAGGTAGTTTAATTTCCAAAATCCCATCTGTTAGTGTTGCATCTACATTACTGGGATTTATTTCCACAGGCAAGTTAATCGCTCTTGTAAATGTGCCATAATATCGTTCGCTCCGATAATAAGTCTCGTCCTTTTCTTCCTGTTCTTTTTTGACCTCACCTTTGAACCCGATAGATGTTTCATCTACTGATATTTCTATATCTTCTTTTTTTAATCCTGGCACCTCTGCACGCAATAATAGATACTCTCCCTTATCTATAAGGTCGCAAGCAGGCAATACTTCTTCACGCTCCTTCCACAATTTATGTGGTAAAAAGGAGCCAGAAAAGGCACGCTCAATTGCTTTATTAACTATATTATCAAGCCCGGCAAACTCTTTAAATTTATCCACCCTTCACCTCCTATATTTTAGATGTTCTGTTTGCAAAAAGGATTCATTGTTTTCCATATCCATGTACCGCGAGAAAAAGAATTGATAACTTGTGCCTTCCTTGCTTCAATAAGCTGGAATACTCCTTTATGTAATTTGGCTTTGAATTGAGGGAGTTGGTCTATGATATATACGCCCATCCTTCCGATAACATAATTCTCTGGAGGTAATACCTCTTTCATCAAAGGATTAGATGTAAAGACTAACTTATACCCTGTTTCCATAGCCAAGTTCACTATTAGCTTATTGTATCTACCAAAGGGGAAGCTCAAATACTGCACCTCTTCGCCTAATTTGTCTTCAAGTTCAAGTTTTGAATCTCTTAACTCCTGTTTTATTTTAGGGATAGAGAGTTTAGTCAAGTCCGGATGTGTTCTTGTATGTGAACCTATAACAAAGCCATATTGCTTAAGTTCCCGTATCTGCATTAAATCCAGATGCCTATCCTTTTTACCAAAGTTAACATCCCATTCACTTTTTTTGCCTATATATCCTGTGACCACGAAACAGGTTGCCCTAAACCCATATTTGAGCAATGTAGGGAAGGCGATAGAATAAAAAGAACTATAACCATCATCAAAAGTAATAAGAAGCTTTTGGCTTTCAGCTTTTGGCTTTCTATCTTCTGTCATCTGTCTTCTGTCCTCTGTCCTCTGTCCTCTGTCTTCCGTCCTCTGTCTCCTGTCCTCTGATTTCTGAATTTCATCAGGCATAATAGTAGTATAGCCCTGATTGTATAGATATTGCATCTCTTGGTCAAATTGGTTGGGCGTGACCCAAGTCCCACTAATATCAAATTTACTTATCTTATGATAAAGGAGAATTGGAATCATAGCGATTCATAAAATATCACTTTATGTGAAAAATGCAAGTAAAAATCATAACTTGACTTTTACTTAAATACTAATAACTTTTGCTCAATAAATGCTATGTGTACACTAATTATAAAAGGAGCAAGGGTACATAACTTAAAAAATATAGATGTAGAGATACCCAAAGATAAGTTTGTAGTTATAACAGGGCTATCCGGTAGTGGTAAGTCATCGCTTGCCTTTGATACTATCTACGCAGAGGGTCAGCGTCGCTATGTAGAATCCCTATCTGCGTACGCACGACAATTTTTGGGTCTGATGAAGAAGCCAGATATTGATTATATAGAGGGCTTGTCTCCTGCCATCTCTATCGGTCAGCGTAAGCCGTCCAAAAATCCACGCTCTACGGTAGGCACGGTGACTGAAATTTATGACTATTTGCGGCTGCTTTTTGCCCGTATAGGAGTACCGCATTGTTATAAATGTGGCAAAAAGATATCGCCTCAAACAATAGACCAAATTGTAGATAGGATACTTGATTTGCCCTCAGAGACTAAGGTTCAAATTTTAGCTCCTATAATTAGGGGTAGGAAGGGCGAATATCATGAACTATTTAATAAAATAAAGCGTAAAGGGTTTGTGCGGATAAGGGTTAATAGTAAAAACTATGATGTGGATACTCCGCCTACTCTTGACCGCTATAAGAAACATAACATTGAAATAGTAGTTGACCGATTAGTGATAAAAGCAGGTATCCGTTCAAGACTTGCCGATAGTTGTGAAACTGCCCTACGCGAAGCCGAAGGGATACTTTTTGTTGAAAGTTCAAATGTCAAAATCCAAAGTTCAAATCAAATCCAAATGTTAAAACTCAAAGTTCAAAACTTAAATACAAGGACACAAGCGCACAAGGGCACAAGGGCACAAGGGCACAAAGGAAATAAGGTTCATATTTTCAGTACCAAGCTCGCCTGTCCTACTTGTGATATATCATACGAGGAGATTTCGCCGCGTATGTTTTCTTTCAACACTCCCTACGGGGCGTGCAAGGAATGCGGTGGATTAGGCACTGAACTTGACATAGACCCTGAGCTTATAATCTCTCATTCCAGTCTCTCTGTGGCTCAAGGTGCCATAGAGCCGTGGGGTGAAATAAGCGGCTGGCTAAAATCAGAACTCTCTCGTCTTATGGCAAGGCACAAGATAAAAGAAGCCGTGCTTAATAAACCCTACGAAACACTGGACGAGCAATCCAAATCTCTAATCTTGTACGGGGATGAGTATTTTGATGGCGTTATCCCTTTTATGTTAAGAAAATATAAGTCAACAGAGTCTGATGCTGTGAGATGGGAGATAGAAAAATATATGGTCGTAAGTGATTGCCCTGCCTGTAAAGGTGCCAGACTTAAGCCCGAAAGTCTTGCTATGAAAATAAGGGATAAAAATATACATCATTTGACCCAATTATCAATAAAAGAGAGTTTAGACTTCTTTGATACCCTAAATCTAACAGAACAGGAATATAAAATAGCCAAAGAAATAATAAAAGAAATCCAAAGAAGATTAAGCTTTCTACTAAATGTTGGCTTAGATTACATAACTTTGGCTCGCAATTCTGATACCTTATCCGGTGGTGAAGATGAAAGGGTACGGCTGGCTACTCAGATAGGGAGTGGGCTTGTGGGCGTAATTTATATACTTGATGAACCCACCGTAGGATTGCACCAAAGAGATACACAGCGACTGGTTGATACTCTAAAACATTTAAGGGATATAGGGAATACGGTTATAGTTGTAGAGCATGATAAATCTACCATCCTCCAAGCAGATTGGGTATTAGACCTTGGACCCGGGGGTGGTGAGTATGGAGGAAAGGTTGTTGCCGCCGGTACTCCACAAGAGATAATGAAAAATAATGCCTCTCTGACAGGTACATATTTGTCAGGTGAAAGAAAAGTAGAAATTCCTAAAACTCGACGGCTTTCTGATAAATCTCTTGTAATTAAAGGTGCCAAACATAATAACTTAAAATCAGTAGATGTATCTATTCCATTACGCACATTTACAGTAGTAACAGGAGTGTCAGGTAGTGGAAAGTCATCGCTCATAAACGATACCTTATATCGTGCCTTGGCACGCCACTTTTGGCACTCAAAAAGGCCACCAGGTGAATATGAGGCACTACTTAATCTTAACGCTATTGATAAAGTCATAAATATTGACCAATCGCCGATAGGTAGGACACCGAGGTCTAATCCTGTTACTTACACCGGAGTATTTACTTATATCAGAGAGTTATTTGCTGAACTTAAAGAATCAAAAGCTCGTGGGTACAAGATGGGTAGGTTTTCTTTTAATGTATCAGGCGGAAGGTGTGAAGCTTGTCAAGGCGATGGACTTATAAAAGTGGAGATGCATTTTTTACCCGATATTTACATAGAATGCGAAGCTTGTAAAGGTAAAAGATTTAATCGTGAGACTTTGGAAATCACATATAAGGATAAAAATATAGCAGAGGTGCTTGAAATGACAGTAACCGAGGCAATTGAACACTTTAATAATATACCTAAAATTGCACGCAAACTATCATTATTGCGGGATTGCGGACTTGGGTATATACGGCTTGGTCAACCCGCAACCTATCTATCGGGAGGCGAGGCACAACGGATTAAACTGGCAAAAGAATTGTCTAAAATAGCTACAGGGAATACGCTTTATCTACTTGACGAGCCTACTACGGGATTGCATTTTGAAGATGTTAAGCTTTTACTTATTGTCTTGAATCGGCTGGTAGATAAAGGGAATACGGTGCTGGTCATAGAGCATAATCCAGAAGTCATAAAGTGTGCGGACTGGATAATAGACCTTGGACCCGAAGGTGGTGAACAGGGCGGCAAAGTAGTAGTACAAGGCACACCGGAAAAAGTAGCTAAATGTAAGTACTCACATACAGGTAAAGTGTTGAAGACATTTTAAGCTTATTAGCTTTTCAGGAATTGGGATTTTTTGATAATTGTAGGTGTATTCGTCTATTTCAGCATCGCACCCTTTATGGGTGCAAAAAAGGTGCGAAAAAACGTCCCGCAAGAAGCGGGACGGCTACAAGAGATAAAGAAACTACTCACTACTATCAGATAGTTAATAACTTTCCATTTATTTGCCTCTAAGTTCAATACCTTATTTCCCTTTTTTACGCTCATTATCTTGCCAATTATATTTGACTCATCTATAATCGGGTCGGGTTGTGTTAGGGCATCCCCCTTTGTCCTAAGCACAAGTTGGCCATCTTTTGTTCTCTTGTTTATTATACGATGGGCAACTATTCTATTATATGCTTGGAACAAAATAATATCACCTACACGAAGAGTAGATACGGGAACCTCTTTTATCTCAACTACATCCCCGTTTCTAATAAAAGGTCCCATACTCGTGCCTAATAATCTTAATTCCATAACTAATTTTACGACCCAGGTGGAGCAAAGAGACAGCTTGGTGTAAATGTTGATGTAGCTGCACTTTCACACTTGGCACATTGAAGTGCCCGCATCTCATAAATCTTCTCTACTTCCATCTTTGGTGGTACCCATAGCTTCTTATTTTTCTTCTCCTCTTGAGGTTGAACCCCTTCCATTAAACATCACCTCCTCAATTCATCATACCGGCTAATTTACAAGCTAATGATGATGGGCCAAATAAATCGCCGTCCTCCAATAATGCTATCCCTGGACACCTTGCACAATTGCTCCACAATATACAATGAGAACATTGAGTTAGGTGTTCAAATTTTATATCCCGTATTCCTAATAGCTCTTCTCCGTTATTCCAAATCTCCTTAAATGAATTAACTTGTAAATTACCAGCATTAACTCTTAATTGGATACAGGGATATACATCTCCGTAAGGTGAAATAGCACAAATTGATTTCCCTGCATCACAGATAAAATCTGACTCTTTTCTGCTACCCTGCCCATAGTTGGATTTCTTATTCAATTCACTATCAGAGATAACTGCCTCCAACTCCTCATCTGCTAACCTATATTTTATTGGTTCTTTTGAGCCATTGTCTTTGGGTACTATAAAAGGACTAAAATCCGCCCCTACTCCTAATGATTTAGCCAATACTAATAATTCCTTATATTCACCCATATTTTGCTTAATAATAGTACATTTGAGAGCAACATTCACTTTTTTTGATTTTAATACCTTTATAGCCGAAATAGTCTCTGAAAAAGACCCCTGAACTTGAGTTATTTTATCGTGTATTTCGGGCTTTGTCGCGTAAAGAGAAATGCCTACTCGGAATGGATTAAGTTCAGCTATTGCATCTGCTCTAACAACATCAATTAAAGTGCCATTTGTGATTAACATCAGGGCTAATCCCTTATCTCTTATATATTTGGCGATAGCAAAAAAGTCATCCCTTATCAAAGCTTCGCCACCAGTTAGAACTATAAATAGAGTACCTGCATCCCTCACCTCATCTATTATTCTTGTTATCTCAGTAAGGGTTAGCTCTTGGCGTTCATCGTTATTCACAATATAGCAATGGCGGCAATGCAAATTACATTGATAAGTAAGTTCCATCATCACCGTAAAAGGTATATTGAGTTCAGCAGTCCGCTTCCACATTCCCGCTATAGATGGTGATTCTATCATTTTATTTCTACCGCCCCTTTAGATAATAACTCCTCAATAAACCCAATTGCCTCATCTCTGGCTTCCTGCTCTGGGACATCAAATTCAGCACATAGCTTTTGGACTATATAGTCCACCTTTTGACCTTCGCCTATTAACTCCCATATTCTTGTAGCTGTGGAATTTAACGCACACAATGCAGGTTCACTTGGAATAACAATCATAGCAAGCCCATCTACGATTTGCCAAGCTATTTTGTTGCTCCGAACTATATAATTATCTAATTTCATTTATAAGCTCCTTTGCATATTCTAACCCTATCTCACTGCAACTCACATTCCGACATAAGTCACAACACAAAGAGAAAAGAGAAGTCGTTAGATTAAGTATATTCTGCATCCCATTGGAGTGTCCACAAGTAAAGAACAATACATTGGGCAATAACTTATATACTGCATCAGACGGGGTCAAGTTTCTTACAGGAGCTAACTTCTCTCCAAACAAAAAGATATTGCTCAACTCACTACTCCCATTCTGAGCAGAATCCCTCATACTACCCTGAAATGGAGTGCCAAACAAATAAAATATATCACCTTGTTTCCTCACCGCTATTATTTCATCACTTAATAATATATTTTGCGAGCAGATGCGAGCAAAAGAGTTGTTTTTATTTATATTTTCCCCCGATTTATCGGGGTAGGGGTTGGCGGGGAAGGTGTCCCCGCCAAGAACAAGCCCCGCGATAGTAGTTTTACCACTAAACTTTGGACCAGCAAAAATGTATCCCTTGTCATTTTTTACAAACCCCGTTGAATGAATTAGAAAACCCATCCGCTCAGCCAATGCAAGAGAAAACAAGACCCTTAAAAACGAATCAAATGAATGGGATTGTTTAGATACTGTTACTTCTGCTGTCCAATTACTTAAATTTATACTCCCCGATAGGTCAGCACGAGTGATAAAAACTGTATTATCATCATAATGTAGCGTAACTTCAATATTTTTAAGTACAGGGGTATGATTATTAGTTTGAAGCAATATATCTAACTCAGGTACATTAGTGGATAGAAAAGAGAAATAATTATCCCTTATCATATCAGCGATTCCTTTATCTGGTGTTTTTATTAAACAGCATATTCCCGCTATCTCTATTCTTATTTCCGTCACTTAACTTAAATATACCCTAAAAATCTGTGCTGTCAATTAAATTTTATGAGTCTGCTGAAAAACACCCTTTTGTCACCTCCGATAGGAGTCCGAAGACTCCATCGGAGTCCTTCGGACCTGAGCGAAGCGAAGGGTCTCATAGAATATTGATTAGATTCTTCACGGAGCTTGCCCTGAACAATATCCTGAACAATATATAGAGATTCTTCACTTCGTTCAGAATGACAGGTCGTTCAGAATGACAAGTGAAGGGTTCAGAATAACAGATTGTGATGATTTATGACTTTTTTAGCAGACTCTTTATGTGCTTTGCTTATCTATTACAAAAGCACAACGGGGCACCGAGTTCGGCGCCCCGTTCTTAATTCAACAAGTGGAGTTATTAGTCTTATTTGGTGATAAGGATTACTTTCTCAACCGCTTTGAATTCATCGCTTTTCAGATAGCAAAAGTACACACCTCTCGATACTTTATTGCCAGAATCGTCTTCTTTATTCCAACTAACCGTGTAGGAATTAGCTTTCTGGTAAGCATTAACTAATGTTCTTATCAGTTTACCACTCAAATCGTATATCTTAATCGTTGCATGAGTTGCAATTGGAAGATGATAGACAATAACTACTGGCCTCCCGAAAGATGGATTAGGATAAACTACAGATAGAAAATCTTTAGCCATTATTCTATCCGAAGTCTCCTCTACCCCTGACTGCGGTAGTGTGATGTTAATTCCTGATGCAGTATCATTCGCTACACTTACGGGTTGTGGATAATCAGTAGTAGTGTAAGATACTCGTGTAGCCTTTAGAGTATAGGTACCCGGCGGAAGCTGTGCTATAATATACCTGCCATCAGCCCAACTCCTTGTACTGCTAACAGGCTGCCCATCCTTCATAGCATAGACTATAACATCTCCGAGAGATTCTTTACCGCTGGTACTAATTGTTCCACATACACCACTTTTACCACTCTTATCAGCAGGTGCAAGAGCAAAGTCAATATCATCAGCACTGGCATAGACTTTATTTGCCTCTTCCCAAGCAATTGCATCATTATAGTATTCAGCAATATATCCCGGGGACCATGCGTAGACACTATATGAATCTGGCAGAAGTCCATTAACAAAATAATTACCATTAGAATCTGTAATCGCCATATTGAAATCAGCACCATTTGAAAATGCAACTACTAACCCAACTATCGGATTACCTGTATTGTCATCAACGACCCTACCGGCTAAATGCTCACGAGAAGTTGTAGTATCTTGTGTTCCTAATATGAAATCTATATTAGGAGTAATCTGGCTTACTGTCACTGGTACAAGAGTAGCACTGTCAAAGTCTGTTACATTATTATAGTATTCGCGAACATATCCACTTGTAATTGCTTCAACAAAATAATTACCAGCACTAAGGTTAGAAATTGTATAGCTACCAGAATCTGAAGAGTAAGTATAACCTTCACCATTAGTCACAGTATCACTACTAAATGCATGCACATATACACCTATAAGAGGAGAACCACCTTCGCTGCGGACAAATCCTGAAATGCTTCCTCCTACTGGGATGCTATCAGATAAAAATGGCTTATAATAGACTATACCCTTAGTAAAGTCATCATAATAGTCCCAAATCTTTTGTGCTATCACAAGAGTGTCCGTTGTGAACCAATAATTATAACAAGCATTTACGGAGTCTACACTATTGTTCCGTACCGTATAACCCGTAACAGAAATAGAATTACTGTCTATCAGTGGACTACCTGAATTTATGTAGATTCCATTTGCCGTAGTGCCGGTTATAACATTATGCCTAATTGTAGGCAAACCACTAAAGTAACCAATATCACTATAGATGCCATTACCAGAGTTGTTAGTGACGGTATTCCCGCTA
This sequence comes from Candidatus Stahliibacteriota bacterium, assembly GCA_016208615.1. Taxonomy (GTDB): domain Bacteria; phylum Hydrothermota; class UBA3073; order JACQXS01; family JACQXS01; genus JACQXS01. The sequence continues at coordinate 12,931 of JACQXS010000030.1, forward strand.
ATTATAGTTGACCCTGCACCAGAGATACCATCACCAGAGTTGTTAGTGACTACATTCCCTGTAATTGTGGACGAATCACTCGCTCCGATGCCATTAGCGTTGCCAGTAACGGTATTATCCGTGATAGTAGCCAATTTACCACCTCCGATGCCATCAAAAGAGTTGTTCCTGACAGTATTCCCAGTAATTATAGATATAGACCAATCCATATCTATGCTAATGCCATTAGCATTGTTGTCGGTAATTATATTGTCCTTGATTGTGAGTAAACAAGGACTAGCAGAAGGGACCCCATATGTACAACCAAATATAGCACCACTACTCCAAGAAGAATTATTATCACTATTGTTAGTGATAATATTCCCTATGATAGTAGCTGAACCCTTAAAAACATAGATACCACCACCGTGAGGACCAGCCATACCACCAGCATAGTTGCCACTAATAATATTCCCTCTAATTGTAGGCGAAGTCTCATAAGTAGTGCCCCCATAAGTAGAGATACCACCACCCGACCCATCAGCACGGTTATTAGTGATAGTATTTCCTGTAATTATAGCTGCCCCATTACCAATACTGATACCACCACCACAAACACTAATAGTACGAGCGAGGTTGCCAGTGATAGTATTTCCTATAATTATAGCTGCTCCACTACACTGGATGCCGCCGCCACCCTCGTTATTAGCAATGGTACTTCCTATAATTGTGGGCGACCCACCCAGGATACCACTACCAAGGTTGTTAGCGATGGTGCTATTGCCTATATAAAGGGAATCAGCAGAATTATCTATAGCCGAGTTTCCCGCATACTCAATTCTGCAGTATCTGAAATGCCCTTCTGAGCCCGGCATAAACCATAACCTATCCCATCTTCCAGTTCCATTTTTCGTTATTATGATAGAATCAATTGTTGTAGTATCTACTCCCGTTCCAATCGCATTTAATGTTCCCTTTATCATTATATACTTCGCCGAATCAAGCATTACCTCTACCCCTGGCTCAATATCAAGAGTTACAAGAGTATCAATCATCACATTCCCAATCACGATATATGGGCTACCTGCTGTATTCCATACCGTATTCGTATTAATAATCCCACTCACATTAGTGCTTGCATATAAGCCTCTCACTGTGAGCGCCAATATTATAGAAGTCAAAGCTCCCCAAATTCTACTCCCCGTCTTCATTTTACCCTCCTTTCTTAAAAATCCCCTTATCTTTATTCTCTCTCCCCCTTCTTGTTTCATCTTCTCACCTCCTTTATAGAAATGGACCTATAAGCTCAAATATCTTTTGCCCATTTCTCTCCTCTTCCTCCATCTTTGCCTCTGCCTCATTTTTTGTACCTACTCCCTTCTTTTCATCTCCGCCGTATTCTACTTCTCCATTACTTTTACTCTCACCCCCTTTCTCCCAGATACTTATTAGTCTTACTGGGAAGACAAGCATATCAAATTTTTCCATTATCATCATTATTTCTTTCATCTCACTTTCTAATATAGCAAATTCTATGACAAAACAAGAACAATCTAATCTAACTCATTGCAAATCAAGATGATAGAGATAATATAACCTATTGGATGATGCAACACATCGCCACTATCTTTTGTCAACCTTGTTGACGCATTATCCCATAAGTCCTTAAATAACAAAGGATTATGCAATCTGTCAACCTTGTTGACAAGTCAATATAGTTGACATGGGTATCTTTCATATTGCGGGCTATATTCCGTATCTTTCTATTTTCTTTTGTAGTCCAAATCTTGAAAGTCCTAATGCTTTGGCGACTTCGGTTTTATGTTTGTATTTCCGTAGGGCTTGCAAAATCATTTCCCGTTCAAGTGTTTCAACCGCCTCTTTTAATGAGGTTTTTGCCCTTAATTTTTCATATGCAGGGTCAGGGGTCCCTGCACTACCCTCTTCGGGACCTAATAATCTTTTGTCCCTTTCCCCATATGTCAGAGTAGTTGTCTTTGGGTCTATGGAGAAAAGAGTTTCTGTAATGACATCAGTTGTAGCCAAAGTTACGGCTCTCTCAATCTGGTGTTCAAGTTCTCTGACATTGCCTTGCCAATCGTAGTCAAATAATAATTTCATCCCTCCTTCACTAAATCCGCTTATTTTTTTATCCATTTTTTTTGCATACTTATCTAAAAAATGGTGTGCCAGCAAAGGAATATCTTCCCTTCTCTCTCGTAGGGGTGGTAATTTTATGACTATTACATTTAGCCGATAATATAAGTCAGCACGAAACCTTCCCTCATCTACTTCTTTTTTCAAATCCGTGTTAGTAGCGGCAATAATTCTGACATCTACTTTTCTGTATTTTTGCTCTCCCAATCGCCTTACTTCTCCTTCTTGCAGTACCCTAAGCAATTTGGCTTGTAATTCTAAACTAATATTAGTTATTTCATCCAAGAAAAGCGTCCCCTCATTTGCCTCTATAAATAAGCCATTTTTATCATTTATTGCTCCGGTAAAGGTTCCTTTTATGTATCCAAATAGTTCACCCTCAAAAAGCGTATGAGGAATAGTAGCACAGTCAACGGGGATAAATTTTTTCTCCCTCCTTGGTCCACTATAATGTATGGTCCGGGCAACTATTTCTTTACCTGTCCCGGTCTCGCCTTCCAGTAATACATTAGTTGAAGTATCTATCACTTTTTCCAACAATCTATACATCTTTTTCATCTCTTTGCTTTTGCCTACTATATTTTCAAACCTATATTTCTCTTCCGCTTCCTGTCTTAAATATACATTTTCCTGTTGCAGTTTTTCGTGCAGTCGTGCATTTTCAATAGCCACAGCAGAGAGATTGGCAAATGCTGTCAAAAATGAAAGTGATTCTTGGTCAAAAATATTACTAACACTATGATGATCCAGATAGATAGCACCTATAGTTTCTTCTTTTATTTTCAATGGAACACATAAAACCGAAGTAATATGATAATCGATGATGCTCTTTCTGTTATAAAATCTGCTGTCAGTTCCAGCATCAGTAGTTATTAATGAGTTACCCTTTAAGGCGACATCCTTAACAATAGATTCACTGATTAGAGTGGCATCTCTGATATTATTCTTCTCTACTCCACATATAACTTCTATTTTCAACTCATCTGTTTCTTTGTCTTTTATAATAAGTACTCCCCTCTCTGCCTCAAGTGTCTCAATAGCAACATCCATTACCTTATTCAATAGCTCTCTATAGTCCAAAATAGAGTTAATAATACTACTTATCTGATAAATTCCGATAAGGTCTTTACTCACATATAGTTTTGATATACTTTTCACTTCTTCTAACTCCTCCTCCATTCCTAACTCCTCAAATATCTCTTTTGCCTTTCCTAAGTAGTTTATACTATCTTTTGTATTGCCTGTCTTTCTTTTTAACTCCCCTATCTCCATATAACTCTGGGCAAGTTCAACCTCAATTGCTGTCTCCTTCAATACTTCTATACTTTTTAAAAGATGTTCTTCGGCAGTCACATTATCCTTTTTAAGTTGATATACTTTAGCAAGAGTTCGAAGGATTATTCCTTCATCTAATCTGTTGCCAAGTTCTATTACTAACTTTAATGCATCCATATTATATTTGAGTGCTTCTTCAATGTCTTTTCTGTTCAAATAAAATAATCCTAATGATTGATAGGCTCCGGACACTATTTTCTTACTCCCAATTTTACTCCCTATCTTTTTTGCCTCTTCTAAAGAATAAAGTGCTTTTTCACTTTCCCCCTTATTTATGTAAATAGTTCCTAAATTTATTAGAGAATTAGCTATTCCTACGGAATCGCCTATTTTTTCTTTCAAATCAAAGCTCTTTTGATAATATTGGGCCGCACTATCCCAATCACCCTTAGATTTGTAGACTGAGCCTAAATTATTGTAACACCCCGCTATCCCTCCAATATCTTTAAGTTTTTCTTTTATCTCTAAACTATGATTAAAATAATTAACCGCCTCTTCCCATCTCCGCTGCTGGATATAAATAAGTCCTATATTATTATAGGAAGCCGATAATCCTATGTTATCTCCTATTCTCTCCTCTATTTCAAGACTTTTCTTGTAATAATCTTCTGCCTCTGTCAGATTACCCTGCTGATAGCAAATAATCCCTAAATTCTTATACCCCCTGGCTATACCAATAGGGTCTCTTATTTTTTTGCATATTTCAAATCCCTTTTTGTAGTATTCTAATGCTTCTGCAAAATTTCCTCTCATAGAATATACAACCCCAAAGTTATTATAAGAAGCAGCCTTACCTGGCAAATTGTCTATTTTTTCTTTTAGCTCAAGACTTTTGCTGAAATATTGGATAGCTTTATCCCATTTACCTTTCCGTAAACAGATAGTGCCTAAATTATGGTATATTTTTTCCATTCCCGGTAAATCTTTACATTTCATCACAATTCTCAACCCCTTGAAGGCAATAGTCAAAGCCTTATCATAATCAGCCTTAGCCAGATATACCCAGCTCATCTCCTGATACAGCCGAGCCCTTACTCTCTGGTCCATATCTTCTTGTGCAATAGATATACCTTGATTATAAGACTTGAGAGCATAGTCGTATTCTCCTTTATTACGGTAGCTAATTCCTATATCGCAATAAAGACTGGCTTTCTCAGAAGAAATAGGAGTGGATAATGATAAGACTTCTCTGTATTTATCAATTGCCTTATCGTGCTCTGCAACTAACCGATATGTATCTCCTAATTCTTTTAGTAATGTACTATATCTCTTCTCCTCCGGTTTAATCAACGCAACCGCTTGTTCAAAGTATCGTATTGCCTCTTTATTAGCATAAAGAGATTTAGATTTCTTAGCTGCTCTAATTAGGAAATCAAATGCTTTTTCTCTATTCAATCCTCTCGCAAAGTGATAAGCCAATTCCTCTATTATTGGCTCAATATTATGTGCAAATTTTTCTTCTAATATATCTCCAATGGTTTGGTGAAGGCTACGGCGATTTTCCTCTTCTATTCCATTATAGACTATCTCTCTAAGTTGAGAACTTACAAAACAGTACCCATTCGTATGTCTTGTTAGTAGTTGTCTTTGAAGTAATTCTCTCAATGCAGTCAATAGTTTTTCGTCGGAATAGTTAAGTATTTGTTTTATTACACTTAACTGGAACTTTTCCCCAAATATAGAGCCTATCCTTAATATCTCATATGCTTGCTCGCCAAGTCCTTTCAACTGATCTTCAAACACCCCTTTCATAGTTTTTGAGATTGCAAGCTTTTCAAAACTTACTTCTTCAATTGTCCATCTTCCTTGTTGGAATAAGAGAACTCTACCCATCATAGACTTTAGCAATTCCCGAATAAAAAGTGGGTTTCCATGTGCCTCTTCGTAAATTTGCTGAATATGATAAGCTGAAAGTCTATGTTCTCCAAGCATAGAAGTAATTAGTGTATTAACCTCATCTAATTTCAGCCCGTCCAACCGAATACTTTCTATTTCATCAATCAATGAAATAAATCCTGTATCCCTTTTCTCCTCACAAGCAAGGCATAAAAGGATATTGCTATTTTTGATATTCCTGATAAAGTAATTAATAAACTCCAATGTCCCCTCATTTGCCCATTCTATATTATCGATGAACAATATATAAGGCTCTCTTTGGGAAAGATTGAGTAAAAGTTGAACAATAGCACTCTAACCCTGGGACAAAATGGATAAGTGACTCCCTATAATCTTCCAGTAAGTCTGGGTGTCTGAGTTTTAGTATAGGAATAAGCTCATTCAGTATCTCTACAATAGGACCATAAATCTCCCTCTCTCCCGGATAGCATATACCTTTCCAAAAGCTACAGCCCTTCAATTGAGCCTGTATCCGAAACTCTTCAACTAATCGAGATTTGCCAATTCCTACCTCCCCAGTTATGAAAACACCCTTTCCCCTCTTTTCAGATAAAAAATTGTCAAGACAAGAAAGTTCTTTCTCTCTACCCACAAAACCACTACTCAGGAACCATCCTTTCTCGGAGGGCAATTCAAATTCCTTACCTATTATTTGACTTATGTCGTGAATAATTTCTCTTCCTGATTGATATCTGGTACCAGGATATTTGCTTAATAATTTAAGAATAATACGATTCAAGTCATCTGGAATATCTTTCACATATTCGTTTGGAGAAATAGGATTTCTCCCCAGATGTTGTTTGAGTATTGAAAGCGGGGTATCTCCCTCAAATGGTAGTTTGCCGGTAACTGCCTCATAAAGGACTACCCCCAACGAGTATAAGTCTGTTCTACGGTCTACAAAATATCCTTTAATCATCTCAGGTGCCATATACTCTACCGTTCCCCTCATACCTACAGTAGTAGAAAGGTCGACAGACTCTATCAACCCAAAATCCAGAAGCTTGGGATAGAATTTGAAATCCGCAGAATGTTTCTTATCTCTTGTTATAAGTATGTTGCCAGGTTTAATATCACAATGTATAAGACCATGGGAATGGATAAATTCAAGTGCTTGACAGAGTTGGACTATTAAAGTGTAAAGCAGATTATGAGTAATAGGGATTTGGGAATTCCTGCTTTTTACTCGTAAATTGTTTGTAGCTTTAATTATGTCAACACCATCAATATATTCCATCGTAAAGTAAGGAGTTCCTTCTTTAGGTAATACAAAGTCGTACACCTCTATAATGTAGGAGTGCTTTAGTTTTGTAATCGCAAGGAATTCCTTTTTCAAGAGTAAGAGACTTTCCTCCGATTTTGAGTAAATCAGTAACTTGAGTACTATTTCTCTATCTTTAACTCTGTCGTAGACACGATAGACCTCGCCTGTGCCTCCTATACCTAATTTTTTTAAGACTTGGTATCTGTTATCAATTATCATTACTTTTTGTTAGCTTACATTAAGTTGTAGAACAATATTATTTTCTGCTCTTAAGTATTGAGCAAGTGTTTTATAGTTTAAGTCCTTATTTCAAAAATACTCTAAAAGTGATATTTTGTCAAGATTTTCTTTTTAAGTGCTTTGCTTAAAAGATTAGGTAGGTAAGCTTTTTAGGAAATTATAATGGAAAGACTAACAGAGTGGACATCACTTAATTTATAGATTTTTTCAACCACCCCTTCTTGGAGTGAAATAAGGGTATCGGTTTTAACTATGGCAACTATATCGTGTATCCCGGTAACTATATTAGCCGTTTCTATATAAGGGAAAACCTTTACTTCTCCTAAAACTCTATCCAATGTTCCTGGAGCCGCTTTTATAAATATATATGAAGAGATTGCCATCTCCTATAAATCAAAAATACACAAACTTAATATATTAAGCCCGCTTGGTTATCCACAAAACAGAATCTAATTTACTCCTGCAAAAAGAGTGATAGATGACTTTATACTCTCCGCTATCTTTTCCTCGTCCACAATAGGTAAAAGGAATCGCTCTAATGCTCCATCTGCTAATGACACACTCTCACGAGAAGATATTAGGGTAACAGGTTTTCTATTCTCTATATCCTTTCTGATAGACATTCCCGTGAAGGAACCCATAGTTTCTTGATTACCTACCATCAGCTCGTACAGTTCATTAATCACTATCATCAGTTTATTTTGCAACCCCCCGGAGTAATGTCTATCTATGTTTAAATAAAACTCTATCACTTTAATCATCTGTACACATGATTTAATCACAATATTAACCTTTACTTCCGCTACTTCTTTCACGCTATACCTCCCTTTATTTAATGGGAGAGATATACCATATTATTTACACTAATCCTTGTGGTATATCTCTCCCACCAAATACATTATAGTCCAATACTATCTGGGGCCTGACCCTAATGGTGGTGGCGGTGGCGGTGGAATTGGTATATCCGGACTTGCATTTACCCAACGTACCGAGCCTATTAAAGTTGCAAAAACTATTGCAACGGCTAACAATTTTTTGATAAATTTACTCATCTTTCTCACCTCCTTTTATTTGCATATAGTTTATAATAGAGCAAATCCTGTGACACTAAGGTAGAAAGTAATAGAATTATTCCCTCTCTTATTAACTATAGCAGGTTTGCAGGTTTTTAGGTGTTAATTTTTAGTTATTAAAGGAAATCAAAGGCGTAAATTAACTTTACTCTGTTGTAAAAATATTTGACACTTTCGCAGGTTAGTGGCTATGCTACTACTCGATTTCATACTCTTTAATCTTTTTATACAGCGTAGGCCTTGATATTCCTAATAGTTTGGCAGTCTTGCTCTTCTTTTGTTTTGCAAACTCAAGTACTTTTATTATATGTCCCCTTTCTACATAAGAAAGCAGTATCTCTTTACCTTCCTTGGGCAATTTCTTTTGTTTTATTATTTTATCGGGCATATCTTTTAATGTAATTATGGGGTTCTCGGTCATAACTACAGCTGCTTCTATTATATTTTCCAATTCCCTTATATTGCCTTTCCAATTGTAATTTACAAAATATTGCATTACTTCATTAGCAAATCCTTTTATATTTTTATTGCTAATCGCTCTAAATTTTGCCAAAAAATGTTTTGCCAGCAATGGAATATCCTTTTTTCTTTCTTGCAGCGTCGGTAATTTAATCGGAATCACATTTAATCGGTAATACAAGTCTTTTCTAAATGTTCCTATTTCAACTTCTTCGTCCAACTTTTTGTTAGTCGCTGCTATTATTCTAACATTCACTTTTTTATAAGTAGTGCCGCCCACTTTTCTAATTTCTCCATCTTGCAGTACTCTTAAAAGTTTAGATTGCAATATTGGACTCAATTCACTAACTTCGTCCAAGAAAACTGTCCCATTATCCGCTACTTCAAATAATCCTTCTTTATCTTTAATTGCCCCAGTAAATGCACCTTTTATATGCCCGAATAATTCTGATTCCAATAAATGTTCCGGCAAAGCACCACAATTTATGATAATAAATCTCCTATCCTTTCTTTGACTATTATAATGGATAGCATTAGCAACAAGCTCCTTTCCGGTCCCTGTTTCACCTTCAATTAAGACCGAAGCATCCGAGTCGGCTACTTTTTCTAAAATATGGTAAATTTTCTGCATAGGTTCGCTTTTACCAATAATTTTATCAAACCCATACCTATCAGCAACAACATTTTTAAGATATACATTTTCCTTGACTAATCTTTCATTTGCAGCTTTCAATTCCGCTACTAATCTTGCATTCTCAATCGCTATTCCACATTGGTCTGCAAAAGCTTTAATAAATTCTAAGTCTTCTTGTGTAAAAACATTTTCTCTTTTTCTATTGTCTATGTAAATAGCGCCTATAACATTATCTTTCACTCTTAAAGGGACACAAATAATGGATAAGAGATTGAAATTAGCTATACTCATTCTATTTTTGAATCTTGGGTCATTTTTGGCATCAGTAGTAAGAATTAATTCACCATTAAAAGTAGCATCTTTGATAATAGTATTAGAAAAATCTTGCATATCCTTTAAAGATTGGCCATCCATATTACGAGCAGTTTTTAGGGTAGGCATCTCTTCCTCTTCTCCCATTAATATAAACCCTCTTTCAGCACCAGTAACACTGATAGTCAGGTCTAATATTTTCTCTAATAGTTTGTCAATATAGGTAATAGAATTAACAATCTGCCCCATCCTATACAAAGTTTTAAGTCTTTTATCTTCATTGGACACGATAAGTGTCTCTACATTAGGTAATAAGCATTTAATTTTATCTTTCATTTTTTCTATCCTTTCATTTTCTCCCTTAGCATTTAAGGTTTCAAATATATTCTCTGCCTCTCTTAACCTTATGATAGCTTCCTCCATATACCCCTTTTTCCAGAACCCTTTAGTAAA
>JACQXS010000030.1:22765-38049 GCA_016208615.1 Candidatus Stahliibacteriota bacterium
TAGTAAAATTAGGATTTTCTGAGCCAGTCCTGAATAATTCTTCAGCAGCGTTCAAAATAGCTTTACCGAGTTCATATTTATTCCCTATAGTTCTAAATATCTTTATTCCTAAATTAAATGAGTTAATAGCTTGCACCATTTTATCACACCGAGAATAGATAGTTCCCATAATATAATACGCGTGTGCTAATTCTTGTTTATCTTCTGTCTTTTTAGCAAAAGAAATTACTTTTTGACAATACTCCTCCGCCAAAAGTAAATTTCCCATTTTCAAGTACATATAAGCTAAAATTCGTGTCACTGGCGTATTCTTCAATCCTATAATAGTATATATTTTCAAACTTTCGAGCAGATATTTTTCTGCCTCCTTGTATTCACTTTTATCACAAAGTATTTCACCTAATGTGGCGCAAATATTACCGATTCTCTCTTTATCATTAATCTTTCGGGTAATAGTCAATGCCTGTTTAAGATTGGCAATTGCTTCTATGTAATCACCTTTTACCCTATACAGGTCACCTATATTATTGTAACATACGGCGACAAAATTATCTTGGTTTCTCTTTTTGTAAATAAGCAGTCCTTTCTGATAATACTGGATAGAATGTTCCCAATCACCGATATTTTTATAAACGATGCCTATATTTATATAACTGCGAGCTATTGTCTCTAAGTTATCCAACTTTTTAGCGATGTTGAGCGCTTTATTATGATACTTTAATGCTTTATCATTATCACTACTCTCTTGTGCAAGAATACCGAATGAAGTATAGTTATCCATCAACCTATTAACATCTCCTATTTTTTTTGTAATCTTAATGCTCTTAAAGTAAAATTTTTCTGCCTCTTGTCTGTCCCCCTTTTTCCAATAAGTAAGTCCTAAACTATAAGAAGCCGAAACAATATATTTAGTATCTGCTAATAGTTTAGCAATCTTAAAGACCCGCTTATAGTATTTTATAGCTTTATCCCAATCCGCAGTATGATAATAAAGCACAGCTATACTATTATATGCGTACATTAAGTTATTTTTATCATTTTCTTTTTTAGCCCGTCTAATAGATTTAAGAGCATAACTCTTTGACTTCTTATAGTTATGAAGTTGTCCATATACGGCACTAATATCAGCGAGTAATAAAATTTTTTCCTGTTTATTTTTATTTTGTACACCTTTAAGTCCTTTTATCAAAAACTCTAATGCTTGATTCAAATTGCCTTGTTCTCTATATACTTTAGCTATTTTTCTGTATATTTGTTTAGCAGGCTTAAAAAGCAATAATCTTTCATAGATACCTCTTGCTTTTTCTGCTTCTCCTATGAGTAAATATAAATCACCTATTGTTTCAAGAATAGTAAATTTACTCTTTTTATATGCAACTGTTAGGGCAAGCTCAAAATACCTAATAGCTTCGGCATTAGAATGTTCTTTTTTCGCCTTTTCTGCCGCTATAATTGCAAATCTAAATGCTTTTTCTCTCTTGCCTGCTATGAGATAATGATGGGCAATCCGTTCAGCAATGGGTTCAAAATTTGGCTCCGACATTCCTTCCAATACTTTGCCTGCTTTTCTATGTATTTTGTGAGCTCGTAGGGGTATAATTTTAGTCCTAATAGATTCAGCCACTATTTTATGGACAAAGGTATATTTTTGACCTTGTAATTCAACTATAAGCCCTTTTTGAATTAAAACATTGAGGATTGAGGGTAAAATCTTGCTTTTCTTAACTTTTTGAGGTAGTACTCCTTGTAATAGTTGGAATTCAAAATTCTCTCCCAATATCGCTGCTATTTCTAAAACTTGCATTTCTTTTTTATCTAATTTTTGCACCTTTAATTCTATAAATTGCTCTATATCTTTGGGTAGTTGAAGAGGCAAAATTTTTTCTCTATCTAATTGCCACTTATCTTCTATTTTACTAATACAATGTTCTTCAATCAATATCTGCATAAGTTTTTCAATAAGAAATGGATTACCTTCTGTCTTTTGATAGATAAAGTCCCCTATATCCTTTATATCCAATTCTGTCCCGAGCATTGATTTTATTTGCAAAATAGTCTGATTTATGGTAAAAGGAGAAAGTTCTATCCCCGCCGGAGCGGGATTTCCGCTTCGCTCCAACAGGCAATGTTCCTTTTGAGGTTGAACCTCTTCTGCCTCACTACTAAACGGAGAATGAAAGCCCCTTCTACCCGTAATGTTTGCGATAATAGATTTATCTGATGTAGTTACAATAAGTAATATTCTGCATTGTTCAATAGCTCTCATCAGGTATTTTACAAAGGAAAGGCTTACTTTATCTGCTAATTCAATATTTTCAACAACTAAAACTATGGGTCTTTTTCGGGCAATGTTTGCAAGTAAGCGTAGTAGCTTTTCAAATACTACTATTTGATTTTCTCCCATTCCTTTACATCCTATTCCACCCCGCCGAAGCGGTCCCGCCGGGTCGGTCCCGCCGGGTCGGTCCCGCCGGGTCGGGATTTCTGCTCCACTCCAAGATTTCTGCTCCACTCCAAGATTTCTGCTCCACTCCAAGATTTCTGCTCCGCTCCAAGATTTCTGCTCCGCTCCAAGATTTCTGCTCCGCTCCAAGATTTCCGCTCCCGACCCATTCTGCGTCGGGACAGGTGCGCTACAACAAATATCTGCAAAAAGATGCAGCCCTGTTTCTTTATGATAGTTGATTTCTCTAACTATTGCTTTTTTAAGTTCCGCATATATCTTAATTTCCTGTACCAATCTTGTCTTCCCTATTCCATTTTCACCAAATATGACAACATTTCTACCTTTTCTGCCCAATACTTTTTTATATTCTTGTATAAGCATCGTTAACTCTTTTTCGCGACCTATAAATTGGCTATTGTAAATGGGCTGTTTCCTGCTTTTACCTGATAGTTTAGCTATAACCTCTTGAATCTCGTCTATACTTTTAACTCTTTTATCGGGGTCAATTTCTAATAGCTTAAGAATTAAGTCATTTAGTTCCTTTGGAATTTTAGGATTAAGTTTTCGTGGAGCAATTAGAAAACCCTTCTTCCTATATACATTAAGAAGAGTTATAGGATTTCTACCCTTAAATGGTAGACTGCCCGTTAAAATCTGATATATTGTCACTCCTAATGAGAAAAAGTCTGCCCTCTTATCTATCTTTCTACCAACTAATAATTCGGGTGCAATATAATGAATAGTGCCTTTGAGCATATGGATATTAGACTTAGTAATTACTGATACTAATCCGAAGTCCGTTAATTTGGGGGCAAATTTATCTATGATAATATTACTCGGCTTAATATCACCGTGTACAAGGTCACGGGAATGTATAAATTGCAATGCATCACATATCTGGGAAAGTATAGCATACACTAATTGATATCTTTTAGGTGTACAAGGGCGGTGAATTAGTTCACTAATATCTTTACCATCTACATATTCCATAGTGAAGTAATGTCTATTATCCTCCGTTATTCCAAAATCATATACTTTTAGAATGTTAGGATGCGAAAGCATAGCTAATGTTTGGAATTCCTTTTTAACACTTAGACGGCTTTTTCGTTTGGAAGGTAAATTCGCCTCATTAAGATATGATACTTTCATAGCCAAGAGGTTCAAGCTCGTAGAATTTCTGGCTTGGTCTATGACTTTATAGCATTCACCCATCCCACCGGAGCCAAGTTTTTCTATTACTTTATAGCGAGTATCAACTATTTGACCTATCATCTAATGTACACCTCTTTTGTAAAATAATACATTAAGATAAAAATGCAAGTAAAAAAGTAAATAAACTTTACACCACGGAATAAAAGTTTAATAGACGAAAGTACAGGTTATTCGTTCCCAAGAACGGTAGGTCAGGCATTCCTGCCTGATCAGATAGACAAGAATGTCTGTCCTACAGAGCATCTGTCCAACCTCACAGAGGTGTACCTCATTTGACTGCTTTTTAAATGTAGGGACAGATTATAATCTGTCCCTACAAAAACTCTCCCTCTTAATCCTTACTGCTTAATTCTTATCGCTTACTTTTATCTCAATATCGTCAGCTTCCTTGTTGCTTTGAACTCGACTGCCTCTAACACAATAAAATAGATGCCCGACTGCAGACCATCTATATTAGCCGTATAAGAGCCACGCTCACGCTTACCAGAATAAATACTGCGAACAAGTCTGCCTGTTAAGTCGTATAAATTAAGACTAACCTGCGTAGTTTGTGGCATCGTATACCTAATTACTGAATTACCAAAAGACGGGTTCGGCAAGACCTCTAATTTGGGATTTTGGATTTGGGAGTTGGGATTTGTTCGCTCCTCTACCCCGGTTAATGGATATTTCGCATAATAAGTCTCGTAATTCCCATCACGCATATCTGTCCAGACTATATGAAGATTGCCTTCATCATCAATAGAAGAAGAAGGAGAGCTACAGAAAGTAGTATCCTTTCTCACTATTTCAGCATCGTGCCAAGTCATTCCGTTGTCCGCAGAATACTTATATAATATTGCCCATATATCGGGTTCTAATGTATCCGGGGTCCCTATAAACTCTCCCCATACTAAGGCAACATATCCACCCTTACCCGTCCATTTGGCAGTAAGTTGAGGCGTGCCAAATAGATAATCAATTGGCGAATCCTCTATGAGTTGAACCGGCTCCATCCAACTTACTCCACCATTCGGTGAAAGTAGATACCAATAACGGGAGCAAGAATCGGTTAAAGAATTGCGTTCCAGCCACCCTATATGAACAAACTCACCACACGAGGCAACACTGGGCCAAAAAGAGATATATTCATCATCAGTAAGTCTTCTCTCTAACTCCCAATTTACACCATTATCTACTGACCTTCGGTAATATATTTCACCCGTAGTGTCATCCTTTGTATCCTGCCAAACTAAGTGGACAAGCGTATCTGAACTGCTTAATGATGGAATTGCAAGAACTATCACATCGTTATCTACCTGAACTCCTCGCGTTTCTACTAATGCTATTTCAGTTGGATTTGCCCAAGTTAACCCTGTATCATTCGACCAAATATACATAATCCGGTAAAGAGAATAATCTTGGTCCTCTCTCCACGCAATATGGACCCAATTTCCCTGCCCTATCACAGAAGCAAGACAGGATGATGTGCTATCACCGGCTATCACGGTACCAGTTCCCCAAGTCCCACCACCATCTAATGAATGCTTATAGTGGACCAAGCCGTCTGTCCACACAATATGCACCGCATCAAGGTCATTTGTCCCTATAGATGAAGCCCCCCTGTCCACAGAATCAGCTAATCGCACAGTGTCTTCCCAATTATTGCCTCCATCTATTGACCGCCGATAAAAAAGACCCGGGACATCTACCTGCCCACTATCTTTATCTGAGCTCATTACCAATTTAGCACAGTAAGAATGATTCACTGTATTCGTGAGCTTCACAGATGGTAATCTTAATTCGCCTATCCCGGATGTCGCACCCTTCTTCATAGTTGTCTCTACCCATGCGGTATGTACTCTTCCTTTGGCATCAGTTGCTACTGAGCGCGCCTGCTGATAAGAAGTGCAGGACAGCCCGGGGGTATTGCTCAGGTTAGTTCCACCATTTTTACTATAAGTGAACGCTAACCCGACAAAAATTATCCCCAATGCCAGATATCTAAACTTACTCATCTCTCCTCCTCTTTAATCTCGGCACTTATGTAGAAACTAATAGAAACTTGTAGAAATCAATAGAAATTTGATGATTACATCTCTCCATTTGATGATTACATCACTTCGTTTGTAAAGACGCAAATAATTGCCACTTAATTTCTTTACCCATAAAGTTAGTGCCATCCACCTTTATCCTACTTTCCCCTCTTTTGTTTAGTGCTTCACCTCCTTTCCCTGATGTAGAGGCAGGGCTTGTCCCTGCACATTATTCTGGGCAACCGCAAGGTTTGCCCTACAAATCAACACCTTTTTCTTCCGTAAATATCCGCAATAGATAAAGTATTCATCTTAATGGACCACACAAACTGGGTCTGGGTCTGGGTCTGCCCCTGTTCTATAAAACGCTCCTACTGTAAGCCCACCTGCTATTGCGGCTGCATTGTTCGCATACACAGGAAGCCCAACAACTTGTAATTTACTTGTCGGACTCTGTGTCCCAATGCCGACATCTCCGTTGCTGGTAATTCGGACTTTCTCCGCATTGTTAACGCCAAAAATAACAGGTGTAGTTTCTCTATTCCACATAATAGCTCCACCGGCAAAGTCATCATAACCAAAAGCAACTCCATCTGCATCTGTGCTTCCAGATGCAGTATTGCCGACACGAATTAATGTAGCACCGTCAGTGCCAAAAACATGAAGTTCTTGCGTCGGACCTGTCGTCCCAATGCCAACTTTGCCATTTAATCTGTAAATATCATCCCCTGCCCCTGCTGTCCATTTGCTGGAGCCGGATTGTGCAACTCCGCCTATTCTATACACACTGCCAGCCGCAAGATTCATATCCCCGTTAACATCTAATTTATACCCCGGGCTTGTTATCCCAATGCCGACATTGCCCGCTCCAACAGTAGTTCCTGTGCCAAACCCACCTGTTGCAAAAATCAGATTGCCTATACTTAATTGATTACTAATGCCCGCTGATTGAGCATCTATGTTATATCCAATAAGAATATTATTTGAGCCAGTGCTAAGATTAGTTACACCTGTTCCATATCCAATAGCAATATTATTACTACCTGATGTTAAAGAATAACTGCTTTCATATCCAATAGAAATATTACCATTACCAGTACAAGCTCCGTAAATAGCCCGAAAACCTAATCCTGTATTAAAATGTCCCGTAGTATTTTGAAGTGCTTGTGTTCCAATAGCAGTATTTCTAACTCCTGTAAGATTCTCATAAAGCGCAATAGCTCCTAATGCTGTGTTATATTCACCAGTTGTATTTTTTCCAAGTGCTTGAATTCCCATCGCGGTATTTTGTTGTCCTGATGTATTATTTTGCAATGCAATTCTACCTACTGCAGTATTATAATTACCCGTGTTTGCAGCAAGTGCCAGGTATCCAACAGCAGTATTTTCAACTCCTCCAACATTAAGAGACAATGCCTGAAAGCCAATACCTGTATTGTTAACACCAGTATTAACATTACCTGCCTGATAGCCGAAAAATGTTGGACCACCTGAAGCAACTCTGCCTGCTTTTTGATTATTTACTCTGAAGTTAAGAGGTATATCATTTGTAGTTCCCAAGAAATAAGTGCTATTATCAAGAATATCTGCATTGCCTGTGATATGCCAGTCGCTTGCTCCACCTCCAGCAGTCAAATCATCCCAACCCGTGCCATTATAAAAGTAGAGATTGTTGTCAGTAGAATTAGCATAAATATCACCCAAAGCAGGAGTAGCAGGAGTACTTCCCGCAGTGAGTCGCATCGCTCCATTGACATGGAGGAGCCGGGCCGGGCCCGTCGTCCCAATGCCGATATTACCCGTAGATATAGTTGTGCCTGTGCCATCTAACCCTGTGCCAAATATCAAATTTCCGATAGTAAGCTGGTTGCTGCTGGTGGCAACAGGAGCATCAATGTTATAGCCAATGGCAAGATTGTACCCCCCGGTAGTGATATTATCTCCCGCCTGGCACCCGATTAGAATATTCCCTGTTCCAGATGTAGAGTTACTGCCCGCACCCTGACCAAGCATAGTATTATTACTGCCGGTATTCGAATAACCCGCTGTATAGCCCATGAAGACATTATTAGAGCCAGCTGTTGCTACTACACACGCCTCGCGTCCTACTGCCGTATTACAACTACCTGTAACACTGAGCCCAGTATTATGACCAATAAAAGTATTGCTATTTCCAGTAGCTTCATTCCCTGCTCTATACCCTACAGCAGTATTATTGCCACCATTATTTAATGTCATAGCATTATCTCCAATAGCCACATTATAGTTTGCGGTATTCCCCGAAAGTGCACTTCTTCCAATAGCCACATTATAATTACCTCCATTGACAAACCCAAAAACCCCTGCTCCGATACCTACATTATTAGAGCCCGTAGCCATTGAGTATCCTGCATTTGTTCCAATCATCGTATTACTGCCACCCCAAGTAACAGAGCGTAATGCATTTGTCCCTATTGCTGTATTACTTCCGCCAGAAGTATTAGCATTTCCCGCCATATATCCAGAAAACATATTGTTTGTTCCGGTGGCTGTAGCATTCCCCGCTTGATAACCAAGATAGGTAGATGTTAAAGTATTGTTAAAATTAATAAGGTCTGCAACTTGGAGTTTGTTGTTGGGAGTTGCTGTTCCTATGCCGACATTCATAGTATAAGTGCCAACATTATCTACGCCATAAAGGTAATTATTCGTATAATCAGCTTCCCAGCCCATAGTTGGTTCAACCCAAGCTTTTGTTCCTTTTTTATCTTGATTATCTTCCCTGTCTTGTGAGGGAATACTACTTGCTGTTGAAAACTCTTTGCTTTTTGTCTTATCCCTCACCGCCGCAGTGGAATATCCCATTTCTAATACTCTGCCCACAGACTCAAGTTTCAATATCCTTTCTTTTAGTTCTGCATTTTCCTGTTCTAACTTAATTATCCTATCTTCTAAGTCCCTGTTCTGTGTTCCAGTACCCATCACCATTGTGCTTATTGCTATTAAAAAACTGCTTATAATTACTTTTTTCATTTTACCCTAACCCCCTTTTTTGTTTGTACCTTTCCACATCTAATCATTATAAAAAATACTCCCTGCCCTACTTCTTTATTGTTACTATCTTTACAATCCCATTTTGCTTGATAATGACCTGGCTTCTTCATTTCATTCATTATTTCCTTAACTACTCTGCCGTTTAAGTCGTACACCTTTAAGATTACATTTTTCTCTCTCGTGCCTACATTTCCTGGGACCGAGTAGTCAATTCGGACATAATTTTTTATTACATTAGGAGATAGGAACAGAGAGAGGAATACTTTTTCTGGTAAAGGTATTTTTATTGGCTGTTCTTCGCAGATAATAGTATCAGAAGCCCGAACCTCAAGTAGCCGATAGCTATAGGTAGTACCCGCAGTTATAGTGGAATCAAAAGTTTTGTAATGATAATATCCATTACCTTGATTTGGGTATTCACAAATCATAGTATAATTTGTCTCCTCTTCTATTCCTCTACTTACAATCCATTTATCAGTATTAAGTTTTCCTTCTGTTGTCCATGTTACTACTATTTTTTCCTTTTCATATATACAGCCCCAGTTCACGCTTTCTATCGCGAAGCCCTGTGTTATACCGAGTTCCTGCCATCCACCGCCGGTATTGCTTGTTACAAATTCACAAAATCCAGCAACTACGGCTGTCCCCTGTGTTCCTATTCCTCTTATTTTTGCCCTCACGATGTCTCCGGTTTGACTACCTGCGATTGCAGTTAAGACACTGTAATTACTACTTAGTGCACTTGTAAATTGAGTAATATACTCCTCCGGGGAAGGAATAAATTCTTGCAGTTCTACATCTTGTAAGTTAGTCCTAATAATTTCCTGTGAAGAACTATCCGCTTCGGTAAGTCGTTTGAACCAAGCAGTTAATATCTTATAATCGCCTGATGTTGAGACTGTGAACTTATATAATCCACCGGTTTGTATGCCTCCTGTTGGTTGAATATCTATTCCATTATTTTTGGTCCTAAAAATAAAATCAGCACCTTGTATATTCCCACATATAATCGCAATCCCGCAGCTCACCCATACAAATTTATTCCCTGAGCCCATAAGTTCCCTTCCTTCGCTTATTTCCCTTATCTTAATTATATGGGCCCGGTAGGACTCGAACCTACGACCAGCTGATTATGAGTCAGCTGCTCTAACCAACTGAGCTACGGGCCCATAACGATTTAGAAGAACATCTTTTTCGGCGGTACCTAATGGTGCCTATTTTGTGCCTTAATTTTTCCGCCGATAAGATTATTGACATATTTTTTTTAAAAGATAAGAAATAAATAACAATTTTCAAAGGAATGTCAAGTTTTTTTAATGGGTTATAGGGCTTTTCCATCGCTCCCTCTAAATATAATAGCGTAGCAAAAAATCTCAAGGGCTCTTTACTTCGTTCAGAGTAGCATCAAGAGTTGCTCTACAATATATATTCAGACTTATAGGGCAGAGACAAGTCCTGTCCCTGCAAAATTATCTTACAAGGAACATCTTCCTTGCTATTATATTTGGACCTGTTTCTCCGCCGGAGGTGGATATGGCTCTGGCATATACTCTATAAAAATAGACGCCTGTTCCTACTTTCTTACCTTCTCTGTTTTGTCCGTTCCAACTTATAGTATGCTCGCCCGGCTCTTGTTGCCCCTCTATAAGTGTATGTATAAGTTGTCCTGAAAGAGAATAAATAGTTATTCTCACCTCCATAGATTGAGGTAATCCATACTTAATCTTAGTTTCCGCTGTAAATGGATTAGGAGTATTTTGTAAAACAAAGAATGCTTTGGGTATAGTGGACTTCTCTTCTGCTCCCAATACTATTGTGAAATTACCATCTGATATATCCCATGTTGAATCACCACTTGCTGTAAAGGCAATTACTTTTACCTTGCCAGTAGAACATAGGGTATCAGGCACGGTCCAAGGATATATACCGTCATTTAGCTCATTGGCTGATATTAGTATCCAATCTACCCCTGAGTTAAGCGAATAGAAAAGTTTAATGTTGACCACATTGCCAGTAGCATTCCATAAGATGTTATAAGTTTCATTTCTCACCAATATTTCGCCTCCATTAGGTTTTATAACAGTAACGGGAGCCGAATTTCCGTAAGCATAAAGTCTGCCATCGTTTGAGCCAATATATACAGTTGAGTCAGCGGTAATAGCGGGAGATGAGCAAATAGCATCCCCCGTTATCCCAGTCCATTTAATAGAGCCATCTGCGCCATTAAAGCAGTAAAAAGTGCCGTCCGAACTGCCAATATAAACCATACCAGCTGCATCAACAGCGGGCGAGGATTCTACAGGACCGGGTGTCTGATAGCTCCACTTTAATCTTCCACTATCCGGTGTGAGGGCGCATATTTTACCATCATTGGAGCCAAAGAATATAGTACCATCCGAGCCAATCGCAGGTGAGCCTGTTATTTTTTGAGTTGTTGCATAGAGCCACTTTATTGTTCCATTTGGATTAACAGCATAAAGTTTGCCATTGTTCCCACCTACATAAATAACGCCGGTTGCACTATTAACTGCTGGCGATGATTCTATTGCATCCGGGAGAGGAAGGTCCCATAGTTTTACACCCTCAGGAGTTATAGCATAGAGTTTACGGTCTTTAGAGCCGACATAAATAACCCCATCGGGAGAGAGTGCAGGTGAACTAACGATACTCTGAGCAGTAGTGAAACTCCATTTAAGTCTTCCCCTCGGAGTAATAGCGTAAAGTTTTCCATTAGTAGAGCCAAAGTAAATAGTGCCATCCTTTCCAATAACTGGTGAAGAGTATATAGATCCCACTGCTTGATAGGACCATTTAGGACTACCATTACGGTCAAATGCACACAGTTTTGCGGAATTATTTCCTATGTAAATTGTGGTATCCAGTGCGATAGCGGGAGTAGATTTTGTAACTGCATCATACCGTACCGCCCATCTTCTTGCCCCATTTGGATACAGAGCATAAAGAGTGTCATTGTCAGAAGCAAAATAGATAGTCCCATTCGGTGCAATAACTGGTGAAGATGTGATTTTATCTGTAGTTGCAAAGAACCATTTTATATTATTTGCTAATGTGCCATGATACGGGCTCCTGCCCGTGTGCTGTTCATTACACTGAAACATCGGGTATTGGGACTTCGCCAGTGAGTGATACGGGTTAGTGGTACAACTCACCACATTTGACAGAGCTGACCAGTGATAGGCATTATCTCTTGCTTTGATAGCAAGGTAATAGAGTGTCACGGGATTGAGGTTTTCCCCCGATTTGGGTGAGGTGCAGACATACGGGTCTGCCCCTACATTCGTGTCATCATCCCCTTTTTTGCTACTTTCGCCTACTACATATGTAGCGGGAGTGTTAGGAGTGCTGGGAGTAGGTTCATTAATACATTGCAAATCACTATCCCAGTTTGCTTCTGTAATGGGTGTCAAAGAATATCTTATATCATATTCTATGGCTTTTCCAGACATAGAGTCATCTCCGGGGGTAGTCCATTTAAGGGTGATAGAATTCCAACTTTTATCTATAACTTGCAAGTCATTTATAGTAGCAGGTGGCTTTCCATCAATCTCAAAATTACCGTTACTCCAGTCTTCGGCAAGTACTAATGCACTTACACCCAAAACCTGTACCTTTACTCTTACGGAATCCGAACCTATCATAGGAGTTGTCCAATTATACATAGTATCTGTTGGAGGTATGTTATCCGCAATAATGTTGGGATATGTGACTCCGCCATCTGTTGAGTAAAGGAGTCGGTAACTATTGATAGCCTTATTTTTCTCCCCCACTGTCCGCCAGCGTACTGGATAAACCTCTCCTCCTCTCCAACTTTCTCCACCATTGGGAGAAATGAGGGTTATATAAAATTGAATAGCAAAACTATTATCACTTATATCATCTGAGACCACATTATCTGAGCTATCCAGCATCTCTATCTTCACCCAGCCCACAAGATAATTAACCGGTGGTAGTGTCCAATTGAACGATGTAGCTGTGGCGGGTATATTGATGCCAATAGTATCCGCATCCGGGAGCACATAGTAACAATATTTATTTATTTCAAATCCGTATTTCTGTGTTACTGCATCACTTTTAAGTCTTATTTTGGCTACATCTCCCGGGATTTCAGGTGTCCAGAAAGAACTATATACACCACAGTAGCGGGCTATTTCATTATCCCATTTGTCATATACATATACATAATCTAAACCAGATTCTGTATTAATACTATCAAAATGGACTTTCATTTTTGGGGCACTCGGCTGCTGTATTTCCCATGTATGGTCATAATTATTGGGATAAGGATGAGGCGATGATAGAGAATAGACAAGGGTATCCCATGTACCACTTGTATTGTAGAATAATCTAAAGCTCTTAAATCCTGTTCCTACTGTAATCCATGTTATTGGATGAATTGACCCTCCCTCCCAAATTTCTCCTCCATTAGGAGATGTAATTGTAGGATAGGTTTGGAGTGCGAAATTGGAATCAGAAGCATCCTGAGAAATAACATTGTTTCCCACATCCAGTATTTGTGCCTTTATTTTGCAAGTTGTGGAATGAATAGCCGGAACTGTCCAATTCCGATCTCTGGCACCTGGAGGTATGTTACTTGCAATAGTACGAGGATAGCTGTTCCCTCCATCAGTAGATAGTAAGAGCGTAAAACTTGCTGCTCCTTGTCCCACAACTGTCCAGCTTACTGAATGAATTGACCCGCCTGTCCAAATCTCCCCACCATTCGGCGAAGATAGGACTATGTAAGGCGACCTACGGATGATAAAGTCGTTATTACTTGCATCTTCAGATATTACATTACCTGCATCAAGTATTTGCACTTTTACTCGGCAAGTGAAACACTCTACATTAGGAAGTGTCCAATTATATGAGGTCGCAGTCGGTGGAACGGAACTTGTAATCGTGTCTAAATAACTTGCCCCACTATTTGTGGAAAAAAGAACCCTATAATTATCAAACCCTTGTCCAAAAACAGACCAAGTTATTGTACGAATAGATTCAGCTGGCCAGGTTTCACCCCCATTAGGAGAAGTCAATGTTAGATATGTTTGAATAGAGAATGCCCCATTGCTTACATCCTCAGAGAGAACACTATCCCCGGCATCCAATGCCTGGACTTTTATCTTGCATGTGCTTGAATTAATTAGTGGTAGTGTCCAGTTGAATGTAGTTGTGGTCGGTGGTATGTTTTTAGCAACTGTGTCATTCCAACTTGTCCCACCGTTAGTAGATAAGAGTAACCTGTGGCTCCCAAATCCCTGCCCTACCGTAGACCAGGTTATCGGATGTGTTGACCCACCAGCCCAAACCTCACCTCCATTAGGCGAAATAAGAGTTGTATAGAATTGTATTACAAAGGTGTTATTACTTTCATCTTCTGCTATAAGACTGTCTGTGGAATTAAATGCTTGAACCTTAACTTTACAGGTATTGCAATTTTGCAGGGGTAGATACCAGTTATAGGAAGTAGAATATGGTGAAACATTTATTGCGATTGTATCCTTAAATCCTGCTCCAGGGGATATTAGCATAGCATTATCTACAAAATAGTCATCAAACCCACCAGAGGTTCCAGTGTTCCGGAATCTGAATTGAAAATTAGGACGAAGACCCGCATTCGGAACAACAATAGAATCTAAAGTATATTGATTTGTAAAACCGCTCTGGTAATCATGAGTGTCAATTATTGTCCACGAACTCCCATTATAATACTCCAAATAAAAGAATTCCCCAGGGTCTATCGGTTCACCTCCGCCAGTGCGTTCCCAAGAATAGACTATTTTTACCTGCCCTGGTGAAAAACTGGATAAATCCAACGGAATAGAGGTACAAGTCTCTTGTCCTTGTACATTAAGCGAGTATATACCACTTGGCTCGTTATTACCTACGGTATTTACAGAGCATCCACCATTTGTCCACCTTGATGGGTCAACACTACCCAACTCAAAATTATCAAAAAACAAAGTATCTGACCCAAATGGAGAGGTTGAAGAAAGTAGTGTAAAATAAGCTACCGAATCAGGGTAGTTGCAGCCCCACATTACATTGTGCATTGACCCACCTGCCCAAGTTTCCCCTCCATTAGGCGAGGTTATCCACACCTGCATAGCGGCAGAGCTTGTTTTGCTCACAAACCCCATACCCACAATACAAAAAATTAAACCTAACCTTATCTTTGAATGTAACATAATTCCTCCTTTTTAT
Organism: Candidatus Stahliibacteriota bacterium; assembly: GCA_016208615.1. Taxonomy (GTDB): domain Bacteria; phylum Hydrothermota; class UBA3073; order JACQXS01; family JACQXS01; genus JACQXS01. The sequence continues at coordinate 37,694 of JACQXS010000030.1, forward strand.
CCAACTAAACCTTTCACACACGCGTATGAACCTTCCATGCACGCATACGAAGCTTCCGTTTGACCGTACGAAGCTTCCGTTTGTCTATCTGCGTCTATTTTTGTCATTTCTTATAGCTGCATCCCGGTAGGTCAGGCAGGAATGCCTGACCAGACAAACCTGACCAGACAGACAAGAATGTCTGTCCTACCTACTTTAATATTGTCATCTTCTCCGTCACCTTGTATCCCCCTGTATCTAATTTAATGAAATAAATCCCCGCTTGTAGGGGCGAACCTATGTGTTCGCCATTTGTTTTTGGGCAGACACACGGGTCTGCCCCTACATTAACCTCATAATTGCCCGCTTCCTGTACC
>JACQXS010000105.1 GCA_016208615.1 Candidatus Stahliibacteriota bacterium
AAGGTTTTACCAAAGCACCTGAAGGGTATGGAAATGGTGGCTCAAATTATGGTAGAAGGTATAAAGGGAGGGGTGATTAAAGATATTGCACCTACTGCTCTTGCTCATATTTTGTTGGGATTAATACATTCTACTGTAGGTAGATGGATGATGGAAGGTGGAAAGGGGTCTCTAAAACGCGATGCAGAGATAATAACAACTATATTTTTGGACGGTGCAAAGCAATGAATAAATTCCAAATTCCAAGCACCAAATCACAAACAATATCCAAATTCCAAGCATCGAAACCTAAACAGTTTATAATTTGGAGTTTGATGTTTGGGATTTGTAATTTGGGATTTTCTTTAACCTTTACTCTTGATGAAGCGATTAGCATAGCGTCAGAGCATAATGAAAAGCTTCTAATGACAAGGGAGACGGTAAATAGTGCTCGTGCAGGAATTATGGAAGCGAGGGCTAACTTTTTACCCCAAATAAATGCCCAAGGTAGTTATACAAGACTTGCGGAGGTACCTGCAATGGATTTTGCATCACCAAAATACGGAATGGTACAGGTGCCGGTATTTGGGACAATGGGAGATACAATAGGTTTTACTGTTGTTCCCGGAATTGTAGGTGTAGATACTATGGAATTTCAGATGGGTGGACATGAGAACTGTGTAATACGAGCTTCACTCCAACAGCCTTTATTTACCTGGGGTAAATTGTTAAATGGCTATCAAATCTCTAAATTAAATCTTGATGTGCAGGAAGAGAATTATAGGAAAGAGAGTAATGAATTAGTGTTTAATGTTACTCAATCCTTTTATAGTATTCTTGTATTAAAAGAATTTGTTAAACTAACTGAGGATGCATATAAACAAATGGAAAGACACCTGGAAGTTGTGGAGAAAAGATATGATGCGGGACTTGCCTCCAAATTTGATTTACTTAGAACAAGGGTTCAGCTTACTAATATGAAACCCCAAATTCTTAAATCAAAAAATGGATTAACACTCGTAGCAAACGGGTTTAAGATATTGCTTGGCTTACCCCAAGATACACTGGTTGAGCTAAAAGGGGAGTTGAGTTTGGGCGAACACATGGATTCGCCCCTACAAGAGTGTATAGACTATGCTAAGGTAAATCGTCCTGAAATTAAGACCCTTTATTTAAGTCAACAGATGGCAGGTAAAGCACTTCAAATTGCGAGGCGTGCTAATCTTCCTAATTTAGCTTTTATTGCCAATTATGATTACAAGAAACCCATTTATTTTAATAATGAATGGGGAACTGATTGGAATGTAACTCTTGCACTACAAATGCCTATATTTAATGGATTTAAGAACATAGGGGAAATAAGGAGTGCAAATTGTAGAGTTTTAGAGTTAGAACACGGTATTAAACTATTAGAAGATGCCATAGAAATGGAAGTAAGGGCTGTATTTCTTCAGCTTGATGAGGCGAAGGGACTTTTAGAATCCCAGTCAAATAATATTGTCCAAGCCGAAGAGGCATTGCGAATTGTAGAAGAAAGATATAAAGAAGGGTTAGCTACTTCATTAGAGGTTATGGATATGCAAATTGCCTTGATAAGTGCAAAGACAAATCAATTACAATCGGTGTCAGATTATTTAATAGCAAAGGCAAGATTAGCAAAAGCGATAGGTAAATAGGAGGGAATAAAATGAAAAAACTAATTTGGAGTATAATAATTATAATTGTTGCTGTTATTATTATTCGTATTATTTATAAGCCCAAAAAACTAACGGAAAAAATTAGAGAAGAAATTCCTACCGAAGTAGTTGTAGAAGAAGTTAGGATGGGTAAGATTACCAAAACTATATCTTATACCGGGAATATTGTGGGAAGAGAGCAGATTAATGTTCTTCCTATTGAAGAGACGGGTAAGTTAATGCAATATCTTGTAAAGGAAGGGGATAAAGTTTTGAGAGGTGATACTATTGCTCTTATAGACCGTAGTATGAAAGGACTTGACTTCAAGCCAGCCATTATTACTTCGCCTATCTCTGGGGTTATAGGAATGGTATATCTTGACGAGGGAGCGACCGTCTCTCCTGCTATCCCTGTAGTAATGGTGGCTAATATAGATATTGTAAAGGTTGAAGTAAATGTTCCTGAAAATGATATTAAACACATAAAGCGAGGGATGAAGGCAAATATTACAGTGGCTTCGTATTCGGATGAATTATTTGTCGGAGAATTAAGAAAATTAAGTCCTGTCTTAAATCAAATGAGTAGAAGTGCAAAAGCTACCATTACTATCTCAAATTTTAATCATAAGTTAAAACCGGGTATGTATGCTAATGTGGATTTAGTGATAGAAGAACATAAAAACGCTATTGTAGTTCCTGAAAAAACAGTCATTGAGAAAGAGGGTAAAAAAGTAGTCTTCGTCTTGAATGGCGAATATGCAGAAATGAAAGAAGTTGAGACCGGACTTGAAGATAGTGGTTTCGTTGAAATATTAGCAGGTTTAAATTTGGGTGAGAAAATAATTACCCTCGGGAACTATGGTTTAACTGATAAAGCAAAAGTAACAATTAAAAATTAAGAGGAAACTTTATGAATTTAATAAAATTTTCTGTTAATAGAAGAGTCACTATCACTATGATGACTCTTATATTAGTGCTTTTGGGGGTCATATCTTTTAGTAAATTAGGTTTAGATTTGTTGCCTGATATTGAATATCCGGTCATATCTGTGCTGATACCTTATTCTGGGGTAGCCCCTCAAGAGATAGAGACCCAATTAACTAAGCCAGTAGAAGAAGCAGTCGCAATGGTAAAGGGAGTTAAGTCGGTAAATTCCATATCCGAAGAAGGTGTATCAGTTGTGACAGTAGAATTGGAATGGGGAACCAACCTTGATTTTGCAGCTCAGGATATTAGAGATAAAATAGGGCTTATAGAGAGTTATTTACCTGAGGAGGCAGGAAGTCCTTTGGTCCTTAAATTTGATATGTCTATGATGCCTGTGGTATTTTATGGCGCCACGGGGGATTGTGATTTAGAAGAACTTCGTGAGACTTTGAAAGACAAATTAAAAAATAAATTAGAAAGGATAGATGGTGTTGCTTCTTGTGGCTTAATGGGAGGGCTTGAGCGTGAAATAAATATATCTGTTGATAGAAATTGCCTTGCCTCTCATAATATTGGACTTACTCAAATTATTTCTGCCCTCCGTGCCTCTAATATGAATGTTAGTAGCGGATATTTAACTCGTGGATATAAAGAATATTCTATAAGAGCATTAGGAGAATATGGTTCTCTTGATGAAATAGGGAATACGGTAGTGAGTTTTAAAGATGGTATCCCTATTAAACTTAAAGATATAGCAAAAATTAATGATACTTATAAGGATGTAAGGGGCTATGGCAGGACACAAGGCAAAGAGAGTATCGTGTTTATGATAACAAAGCAATCCGGTGCAAATACTGTGATAATTTCTAATAAAATAAAGAAAGAGATGAATAAAATTAAATCTACAATTCCTCATAATATAAAATTTCATCTTATCTTTGACCAGGGCGAGATGATAACAAAGATAGCCAAAAGAACTGGTCAAAGTGCTTTGCAGGGAAGCATTCTCGCTATATTACTCATACTATTATTTCTACGAAGCTGGCGACCCACTCTAACTATCGGTATAGCTATCCCATTTTCAATCATAGTAACTTTTATAGCTATGTATTTTGCTGGCTATACCCTTAATCTTATGACTCTTGTGGGCTTAGCACTTGGCGTAGGGATGTTAGTAGATAACTCTATAGTTGTCATAGAAAGTATCTACCGTAAAATAGAAGATGGCGAAGATAGAAAAAATTCTGCAATCCATGGGACTAATGAAGTAGGAATGGCAATTACTGCCTCAACTTTGACTACAATTGCCGTGTTTATACCACTTATTTTTTCTGGTGGTATAGCGGGTAAGCTTTCGCGTGCTCTTGCATTGACTATATCTCTTTCTCTGTTAGCTTCTCTGTTTATAGCTTTCACAATAGTTCCTATGCTTGCATCTATGTTATTTAGGAAACAAAAAGAGGTCGTAACAGAAGGATGGTTTGATAGACTCAAAAATAAATACGAAATGCTATTAAAATATACTCTTACGCATAAAAAGAAAACTATAATAACGGTAGGGATAACATTTATAGTTACATTACTTTTGATTCCTTTCATAGGCAGGGAATTTATGCCTTCTTCAGATATCCCATTTATTCAGGTAACACTGACAATGCCCGTTGGAACTTCACTTGAGGAGACAAATAGAATAACCTCTCAATTGGAAGCTATTGTTAAATCTATCCCTGAGGTTGAGAATGTATGTGCATTTATAGGGCTTAGTGAGGCAACTCAACATGATGTGGCGTACGGTAGTATGAGTGCCGGTGTAAATCAGGCTCAAGTGATGGGGAAATTGGTAGAAAAAAGCAAGCGTCGCAGAACTTCTAATGATATTATGGTTGAACTTAGAAAGAAATTTCCTAATATAGAGGGGGCAAAGATAGACTTTGCTGATATGAGTGGTTCAATGTTTGGGTCTTCCGGGACACCTGTAAATATAAAAATATTTGGTGATGATTTTACAACACTTGAAAAAATTTCATCCCAGATAGCTAATCAAATAAAAGATGTAAAGGGACTAAAAGAAATAAACACTTCCATTAAAGAAGGGAAACCCGAATTGCAAATAAAGATTAACAAAGAAAAGTCGGCTTTATTTGGATTGACTATTTATCAAATAGGGCAAGAAGTTAAAACTGCTATCTATGGGACTGTTGCAGGAAGATTTAGAGGCGGAGGAGAAGACATAGATATAAATATAGATTTTACAGAAGAAAATATACAAAGCATCAAAGATATTGAAAATATTCCTATTACTACTCCTATGGGATTTACTATTCTTTTGAAACAAGCAGCAGATATAATTTTAACTGAAGGCCCTGTAAAAATAGAGAGAGAAGAACAGATGAGAAAAGCTTCGGTCACCGCTAATATTGAAAAAAGAGATATAGGTGGTGTTATGAAGGATATTTCCAAAAAGATAGAACCGGTGATAAAATCTTTACCTTCTGGTTATTCTACAGAATTTGGTGGTGAGTATGAGCAGATGAGAGAAACTTTTATAGCATTGGGAATTGCATTCATATTTGCATTAATACTCGTATATATGATAATGGCAGCTTTATTTGAATCATTTGTGCATCCATTTGTAATAATGTTCACAGTGCCTTTGGCTATTATAGGAGTGTTGTGGGGATTATTCTTGGCTCATAAAACTATTTCAATGCCTGCTCTTATGGGAGTTATAATATTGGCGGGTATTGTGGTTAATAATGCTGTTGTTTTTATAGACTATACTAATCAATTACGAGCCAAAAATATGAATATTTATGAAGCTCTTATAGAAGCTGGCAAACGAAGATTAAGGCCTATTCTTATAACTGCTCTTACAACTATTTTAGGTATGTTGCCTATGGCTTTTGGCCACTCCGAAGGTACAGAGATGCGTTCTCCTATGGCTGTTGTAGTTATAAGTGGGCTTTTCATTTCAACAGTTCTTACTCTCATAATTATTCCCGTCCTTTATACAATATTTGAGGGCTTTAAGATTGGTATCCGCACAAAAGGGATAAAAAAAAGTAGGGGTCCAATATTTTGAACCCCTACAAGAATAGAAAGCTCCTAATTTATTTTTTAGACTTTTTAGTCGTTTTGGATTTAGTTGTAGTTGTTGTAGTTGATACCGGTGTATAAGTTAGAGTAGCGCCGTAATCTTTTTTCAGTATTTCAGGCATCGCCTCGTCCCAAGGTATAACATAGCGTGCACCTTTCCATTTTTCATCCAATCCTTCTGCGGTTGCCCAGACGACAAGTGCATTTATGTCGGCTTCTGTAAAATAAGTGAGCAAAAAGCCCTCTTTCTTAAATCTTTCAGGAATTTCAACCTTCTTCTGTACGATAGGGAAGATATATTTAGCATAAAAGGACGCAAAATAACCTATTTCCATCAACGAATTGAACATATCTTTACGCCACGCAAAATTGCATACTACATTGGGAGTTGCCTTCCTTACCCATCTATCCATTTCTCCCTCTTCTTTACCTGGGAAATATCGTGGAAAAATGCACATAGAGTCCAATAGATTATAGCTTATTCTTATATTCTTCATAGTTTCAACTGCTCTCGCTGTACCTTCATAATAACGTCCTCCTTGATATTGTGCAGGTAATACCTCGCTCCAAGGTACCCCAAATGCACCGCCATGCCAACGAGTTTGTTCTTCTAACGAAGTACCCGGTTTTTCACCCGGCTTCCTTGTGGCTACTGTGGATGAAATACGCATATCTGAATTACTGACTTCAACGGGAAAAATAAGGTCATAGATAAGACCTTCATTCTTTGAAAGTGCATCAAGTATAGCTTGGGGTGGTGTGGCATACTTCTTAATCGCGGGAAATATAACATCCATAAAAATAGGTATCAGATACCCATATTCTAATGCCCTTTGCTTTTCGCCTGTCTCTTTGGCTCTCTCTACTCCTCTTTGCAACTGTTTCACCGTGCGCGGCGCTTCAAGAGATAACCGCTTATCATCCAATCTTGATGGCTCAGCGTAGGAAAGTGGCGTGAACATCTCTTTGGAACCATCAAAGACACAAAACTCATTCCCAATTGCCGCACCCTCCGGCGTCCGGAGTACTGTGTAATCTACCTTACAATTCGCCTCCCCCTCAGAAAAAGCAGCGTCACGAAGGATGCAATTCTTAGCATCCCAAAAATCCTTTAACTCTACCCCGAACACTGAACTAAAAATAAAAATACCCACTATGATAAAATTATACCTCTTCATCTCCCCTCCTTTTTAAGTTATTAGAAAAATATACTCCTTTTTACAGATGTCAAGTAAAATTTCCACTCCTCTGTATAATTTCTAAAAGTAGTTTTGCTCCAAGTATAATATCTTGGATTTTGATAAATTCTTGCTTAGTATGTACTTTTTGCATCCCTGTGCCAATCACTAATGTTTCAATCCCTTTTTCATTAAATATATTAGCATCCGAGCCGCCACCGCCTATTTTAGTTTCTATCTCAATTCCTATTTTCCTACCTGCTTCTATTACATTCTGAATTATAGTAGACTCTACGGGGATATAAAATTTAGTGTACTCACGCTCTACTTTTGTTTCAATTCTTGCCTCTATTACCTGTCCATCTATAAATTTGCTCGCCCCCTCAGATTCCTGCTTAAACATCTGCAAAATGTGGCTTGTTATTTTTTCCAGCTTTTCCTCATTATGACTTCTAACTTCGCCCTCTATTTCAGTATATCCGGCAACTATATTTGTAGCACTACCACCTGTAATTTTACCTATGTTGGCAGTTGTTTCGGTATCTATTTTGCCAAGTTCTAATTTACTGATGGCTTTGGAAGCTATTTCAATTGCCGATATGCCGCGTTCAGGAGAAGCCCCGGCATGCGATTCTATGCCATATACTTTTAATAAGATACGATTATGAGAGGGCGCACCCTGTATAATTACATTTATATCCCCTGTATCTAATGAATACCCATATCTTGCATCTATAAGCGAATAATCAAGATTCTTCACCCCCATCAATCCTATTTCCTCACAAATGGTAAATACTATATCAATAGGTGGATAAGGTAAGGTTTCTGATGGAGGTCGCACCTCTGTTAGAACTCTTAATACCTCAAATATAATAGCGATGCCCGACTTATCATCCGCACCAAGTATTGTAGAGCCATCACTTTTAATTATCTCGGCATCAACTATTGGAGTTATGTTTTCACCGGGTAGCACTGTATCAAGATGTGCATTAAGTAAAACAGTAGATAAATTGGGATTACCTTTTATTTTGGCTATTATGTTTGACCCATTACTACCAATTTGCTTGCCCGAATTATCTCTAAATACTTTAGCCCCCAGTTCAATAAGCTTTTGCTCTACTATTTCACATAATTTACCTTCTTTTTTAGACTCGCTCCCAATCTTTACGAGCTCAATAAATTCAGCAATTAATCTATTTTCTTGAATCATAGTTTTACTTTTACCCAATTTAATCTAAAAGTCAACTAAAAAAATTGACAAAGTGACTGATGAACCTACATCGGTACAAAATAATCAAATTCAAGCATCCGTGGACTAACAGAATGGTAGAGAGCCTTAATAAGAGAAAGAAAAGTCTTGACAGATTATAGCTTTCAAAGTATCTTCGAAATAATAGACAAGTTAACAGAGTTTGTAGACAACTATAATCATAATACAAGAGTGAAAAGTTTAGGTTATAATTTTTAATAGGATGTAAGGGTAAAAAATATGAGCTATGTGCGACAGGTAAAAGCATTAGAGCAAAGAATAGACCATTTATTATATGGCTTAACCAAAAAAGAGATAAAAAAGTAGATGCTTGAACCTAATTTTAAATATACACATAAAATAGTAAATCTTTTGACAAGAATTTCTGCTGCGAGGGAAGTAATTCTTAATTCTCCACTTATACCGAAGTGGGAAGTAGCTATTCGTAGGGAAGCAATATTTCGTAACGCTCATTCATCTACAAGCATCGAAGGCAATAGATTATCCTTAGCACAGGTAAGTGAATTAGCCCAAGGCAGAGAAATTATGGCTTCTCGAAAGGATAAACAAGAGGTATTGAACTACTTGAAAGTGCTTGAAAATCTTGGAAATCTGACTAATGGAAGAGAAATTTCTGAGCAAAATATCTTAAATATTCACAAAATGTTGACCAAAGAGACTCTTGAAAATTCTGGTGATTGTGGTGTCTATCGTAATCGGTATGTTGTTGTAGCCAATAGACTAACAAAAGAAATTATATTTAGACCACCTTCAAATAGGAATGTTCCAATATTGATGAAAGACCTTATTGAGTGGCTTAATTCAAAAGATGAAGAAAAAAGAGAACTTGACCCTGTAATTGAAGCAGGAATTGCCCACTATGAATTTGTTAGAATTCACCCATTTATTGACGGCAATGGCAGAGCAGCAAGAGTGTTGGCAAGTTTAATACTTTTCTTACGAGGATTTGATTTAAAGCAGTTTTTCTGCTTAGATGACTACTATGATTCAGACCGACAATCATATTATCAGGCATTACAAAGTGTTGACCAGAAAACACTTGATTTAACAAATTGGCTTGCATATTTCGTGGAAGGTGTCAATGTAAGCATTAATGCAGTGAAAGAAAGAGTAATAAGATTAAGCAGTGAAAGATTGAAAAAAACAAAAAAAGGACAAATAGCCTTAACAGAAAGGCAGATGAAAGTTGTAGAGATTATAAATCAAACTGGAAAGATAACTAACAGAGATGTTAGAACATTGTTTAGAATTTCAGACGAAGCCGCTCTTAAAGAAATAAAGAAATTATTAGCTTTGAATATAATTAAAAGCAAAGGTAAAGGAAGAGCAGTATGCTATATTCTGGTTGGCGATTAGGTTGGCGATTAGGTTGGCGATTTTATGATAATACTTATTGACACCGTTGCATATAATCATACATGTTTTACAAAATTTCTACCTGGTATTTGCTTTACTATTCCGTGCAATTCAAGATTTAGTAAAGAACTGAGTATTTTTTGAACTGGTAGGTTAAGCGTTTCTGCCAATTTATCAACCTGTATTGGTTCGTGGGATAAGTGTTTCCATATTTTATTCTCTTCCTCAGATAGTTTTGGCTCTTTTTGTTCTATGGTGATTGGCTTTATGCCCATATATTCCATAACTTCCTGTGCTGAGGTAGTTATTTGTGCTCCATCTTTAATTAAGCGATTTACTCCTTTACTTGTTTCTGATGTTATATTACCTGGCACCGCAAATACCTCTCTGTTCTGCTCTAATGCCCATTCTACCGTAGAAAATATACCACTATGCTCACTTGCTTCTGCTACTATAATGGCAAGCGATAGCCCTGAAATTAGCCGATTTCTTGCAGGAAAATTACCCTTAAATGGCTGCATTCCTAATGGAAATTCAGATATACAAGCTCCGTGTTCGCAAATGCGATGCATAAGCTCGCGATTTTCTGGTGGATAGACTATATCTATTCCGCAACCCAACACGGCAATTGTTCTACCATCTGATTTTAATGCCCCTTGATGTCCACAACTGTCAATTCCTCTTGCCATTCCGCAA
>JACQXS010000108.1 GCA_016208615.1 Candidatus Stahliibacteriota bacterium
CAAACGGAGTGATGTAATCATCAAAATGTTAATCCTATTTTTACTCCTGATTAGTGTAGATGTTCAAAAGACTATTGACTTTGCCCATTACCTCTATAAAACAGGTAATTACAAATCTGCCATTACTGAATATGAGCGCGCTATTTTTATTATTTCCCAAGATACTTGCAGTTCTAAAATAGATACTTTTTCACTTATCTCACAAATAGGTAAAAGTTATCTTTTCTTAGGCGAATCTGACATAGGCCGAAAATACTTAAATAAAGTAAGTGGCGATACTTCATCTGCCCTTATTGGGTTTTCTATGCTTGAAGAGGGTAAATTATTAGCCGCCAAAAAAGAGTTTAGCAAAATAATGAATAAAGCTTGGCAATCAAAAATAGAGACCCATTATTCAAAATTACTGACCCTGCCACACAAAAGTCCTTTAGTTGCGGGGCTTTTGAGTACTATAGTCCCGGGTAGTGGTAGAATATATTCTAACAGGTGGGGAGATGGGGTTTTTGCGTTCCTATTTACTGTTGGTAGTTTTGCACTTGCTCATCATTATTATAGTGCTGATAATCATATAGCAGCCATAGGATTTAGTGGACTGGGTGTACTTTTTTACTTGGGTGATATTTATGGGAGTTGTGAATCTGCTAAACTCTATAATGAAAAGGTATTTTATGAAGAGTTGGATAAGTTTAAGCTTGATTTTGGCTATATTTATTAGTATAGACCTACAAGCAGAATTTGCCGATAAACTATTTAATGAAGGCAGGTATAGTGAGGCAACTATTGAATATGAGAGGCTTAATTTTTTCACTCCTACCCCTTATTTTAAGTATCAAATAGGGATGTGCTATTGGAAGATGGGGAATCTTGAATCCGCAGCTATTATATTTAAAGACCTTGATTCGCTATATCAACTTACTAATGTATATGTTGCTCTTGGCGAGTATTCACTTGCCCGCTTTGCAGTAGAAGATGCGGACAAAAATTTAGCTGGATGGATTTATATGATAGAAGGTAGATGGGCTGAGGCGGAACAGGGGTTTGAAAAAGAGGAACTTAAAAAAGTAGCTCAAGAGGCAAAACAGCTTCAGTATAAGTCAGAAAATATGGCTACTATTCTTTCTGTTTGTCTTCCCGGGATGGGTGAGCTTTATAGTAAGAAGTGGCTAAATGGTAGTCTTACATTTATGCTTACTGCTCTTGCAGGTGTCTATGCAGTTAAATCATTTAGTACCCAAGATTATGTTTCAGGGATACTTATCTCTAATTTCTTTTTATTCCGTTTCTATCAGGGAGGGATTGAAAATGCTAAAAGGTCTGCCGTAGAATATAATAAATCTATAAAAGAGCAATATCTTAAAAAAGTGATGAAAGAATATAACTACCCATTTGCCCAATAATGCGATGGCTAAAGTCTATGATTCTATAGTAATAGGTGGTGGGATTTTAGGTTGTGCTACTGCATACGAGATGGCTAAACTTGGGTCTAAAGTACTATTAGTTGATAAAGGTTATATTGGGTCAGGCTCAACAGGTAGATGTATAGGTGGGATAAGGCAACAATTTTCTACCCCGGCTACTATAAGACTGGCAATGGAAAGTGTAAGTATTTTTGAGCAAATGGAAGGCATAGAATGGTATCCGAGTGGCTATTTGTTTTTAGCCCAATCAGAGCAAGAGAAAATAAAATACTTGGAAGTAATGAAAATCCAACAAGAGATGGGGCTTGAGGTTGAATTTATTGAAAAGAAAGATGTTTTAAGTCTTGTCCCTATGCTTAATGGTGATAGAGTTATAGGAGGCACATATTGTAAAAGAGATGGACAAGCCAATCCATTCCTTGTGCTTAAATTTTATGTAGATGGGATAAAGAAGCTGGGTGGTAAAATTCTGACATATAGTGAGGCGATAAAAATTTGCAATGAAGGTAATTTTTTTACCACTACTTTGCGTGACATAAATTCCCATAAGACTGCTGAATTTAAGTCCTCTATTGTAGTAAATGCAGGAGGTCCTTGGTTAAACGAAGTAAATAGCCTTATTAAAGGTAATCAACAACTACCCGTTATCTCTGAGTGTCATGAAGCCCTAATTACAGAGCCCACTTTTCCTTTATTTGATCCTATGCTTGTTAGTTATAGTCCGAGTTGCTATTTTCAACAACTTCGTGGTACAGGGCAAATTATAGGTTGTTATACTCCGGAACAGCCAATCAAAGGAATAGACCACAATTCCACATATAACTTTGCGAGTGAATTTTCATCCCGTGTGTTAAAGTTAATCCCTGGGCTTGCTGATTTAAGAGTTTTGCGTAGTTGGACAGGGTGGTATGAGATGACTCCTGATGGTAATCCTATAATGGGCGAAACTAACATAAAAGGATATTGGGTAATAGGTGGTGCATCCGGGCATGGATTTATGTTTGGACCTGCACTTGGTAAGTGTCTTGCTGAATTAATATGTACAGGGAAGGCTTGTATTTCAGTTAAAGATTTCTTACTAACACGGAATTTCGAAGAAAAAGAAAAGTTTAGTTAATTTTTCTCTTGACAACGGATTAGAAGTGATTAAAATGTATAAATATTTAGTATTAGGAGTTGAAAAATGAAAGTCAGAGATAGATTTACCCAATAATAAGCAGGTTGAGATTGCCCTTACTTATATTTATGGGATTGGAAGGACCTCCTCAAAAGATATTCTAAATAAAACAGGTATCCCCTGTGACCGTAGAGTAAAAGACCTTACTGATAAGGAAGTAGAAGCTATAAGGAAAGAAATAGAATCTAATTATACAGTTGAAGGAGTGTTGCGATTAGAAGTAACGGATAATATTAAGCGTCTTATAGCTATTAATTCTTATCGAGGCACCCGTCATAAAAAAGGTCTCCCTGTCAGGGGTCAGCGTACTAAGACAAATGCTCGCACCCGTAAGGGGCCTAAAAAGCATGCTATTGCTTTAAAAAAGAAAGGTAAAGTAGGTAAGAAAGGATAAAAATGGTTACTCAAAGAAAGAAGCCTAAAAAAGTATCTGTTTCTGGAATAGCTCATATTTATGCTACTTTTAATAATACTATTGTAACTATTACTGATATATCGGGTAATTGTGTAACTTGGGCTTCAAGTGGGGCAGTTGGATTTAAGGGAACAAAAAAGGGTACCCCATACGCTGCGGGTATCTGTGCTCGAAAATGTGCTCAAGGGGCTGTTAATCTTGGAATGAGGAGTATTGAGATATGGCTAAAAGGACCTGGGGCAGGTCGTGATTCTGCGGTAAGGTCACTTAAAGCGAGTGGTTTAAGAATCACACTTGTAAAAGATATTACTCCGTTACCCCACAATGGCTGTCGTCCCCCTAAACAAAGGAGAGTATAAATACTATGAGATATAGTGGAGCTATGTGTCGTCTTTGTCGTAGAGCAGGTAAAAAATTATTTCTTAAAGGTACTCGTTGTGATACTGACAAATGTGCAGTTGACAAACGCGAAACTTTACCAGGTATGCCACCTAAGAGGAGGCCCAAAAGAGCTTCAGGATATGCAATTCACCTAAGAGAGAAGCAAAAAGCTAAACAGATTTACGGTATTTCAGAAACCCAATTTAGGAGATATTTTGAACTTGCTGCCCATAAAAAGGGGGTTACAGGGGAAGTGCTTTTACAGTTATTGGAATCCCGGCTTGACAATGTGGTGTATAAATTGGGATTTGCTATGTCGCGTAGAGCAGCCCGTCAACTTGTCACTCATGGTCACTTTCTTGTAAATGCTCGTAAAACTAATATTCCTTCTTATTTGTTAAAACCGGGTGATAAAATAACTATATGTGACAAAAGTAAAAAGCTAATAGAAGACAACTTAAAATCAGACCTTCCTGTTCCGGATTGGCTTTCTCTTGACCGTTCTACTTTTGAGGGTGTTACCAAACATTTACCTAAGAGAGAAGAAATTCAACTTGATATAAAAGAAGAGCTAATAGTTGAACTATATTCTAAATAAAGGGGGAATTATATATGAAGATTTTACCATTTGGGATACCTGAGAAAGTAGAAATTTTGGATAGCCGGAATGATTATGCTAAATTTATATTCTCTCCACTTGAGCGTGGCTTTGGTGTCACAATAGGTAATTCATTGCGTCGTGCATTGCTTTCGTCAATACAAGGGTCTGCAATAAGTGCTGTGCGTATAGATGGAGTATTACATGAATTTTCCACTATCTCCGGTGTTTATGAAGATATTCCCCAAATTATTCTCAACTTAAAAAGTGTGCGTGTAAAATTATTGGATGATTTCAGGAAAACGCTACATATTAAAGTAAAAGGTAAGAAGACAATAACTGCAAAAGATATTGAAACAGATGGAGGGTGTAAAATAATAAATCCTGCTCAACCTATTTTAACCTTAACAGATACTGTTAAGCCATTTGGAATGGAATTAATGGTGACTTCTGGTCGTGGTTATGTTCCTGTTGAGTTGCTGAAAGAAAAAAATGCTCCCGTTGGTACTATATTTATAGATGCATTTTACTCACCTGTAGTTCGTGTAAGCTACAGTATAGAATCTACTCGTGTAGAGAAGCATACTGATTATGATAAATTGACTATGGAGGTATGGACAGATGGTGAAATTTTACCAGAGGATGCGATTGCTTTGGCTTCTATGACTATTACAGATTGTATGGGTCCATTTTTTGTCCTAAAGAAAGAGCGCGAGTTTAAGAAAATGAAAGAGATGGATGAGAAAGAGCGCGAGTTCCGTAAAATATTGGATATAAAGGTAACCGAGCTTGAACTTTCTGTTAGATGTTCAAATTGCTTAAAGAGTGCGAATATAGTAGTTATAAAAGATTTGATACAAAAGACCGAAAGCGAGATGTTACAGTATGCCAATTTTGGCAAAAAATCACTCCAAGAACTTTTAGATTTGTTGAAAAAATATAACCTATCATTTGGGATGGATATATCCAAATTTCTAAAAGATGAGACACCTAAAGAGAGTCAAAAAGCTTAATCTTCCCGTAGGGCATCGGCAATCTTTGCTCAAGAATTTGGCGCGTTCTGTTTTTACGCACTATGGGATTGTAACTACAGTTTCAAAAGCCAAAGAATCGAGTAAGTTTATTTCCCATTTAATTACTTTTGCCAAAAGCAATTCTATCTCTGCTCGTAGGCAGGTATTTGCTTCTTTACAAGATGAGGGACTGGTTAAAAAACTATTTGATGATATAGCTCCAAGGTTTGCTGACCGTAAAGGTGGTTACACAAGGATTATTCATCTTGGTCCGCGTAAGGGGGATGGTGCAGAACAGGCACTACTTGAACTTGTAGGATTTGAAGAAGAATTAAGGAAGAGGCAAGACGAACTTGCTACCCGGCGTAAAGAAAAAGAAGAAAGTAGACTTAAAGGCAGCACATAAAAGCTAATACAGGTCTCTTGATTATCTACCATAACATAACTATAAGGGTTAAGTAATTCTAAAAATGAAATGAGAAATCCCAAATCCGAAATCCTAAATCCTAAACAAATTCCAATTCCCCAAATCCAAATACCCGAAAACCAGGACGGGTAGGTGCGGGTCTCCTGACCCGCACAACAATAGATAAATTTAGAACATTTGGATTTGATTTGAGTTTTGGCATTTGAACTTTCTTTATGCTCCTACTTTTTGATTTTTGATTTTTGATATTATTATATTACCCATTTTTAGAATCTGTTATATTATGGTAGATAATCAAGAGACCTGTATTAGCTTTTATGTGCTGCCTTTAAGTCTACTTTCTTCTTTTTCTTTACGCCGGGTAGCAAGTTCGTCTTGCCTCTTCCTTAATTCTTCTTCA
>JACQXS010000031.1:0-13172 GCA_016208615.1 Candidatus Stahliibacteriota bacterium
GAATCAATCCATAGATAACCGAATGAGTCAGGACCACCAAATCCAAACGGCACAGCAGGACCGGCTTCCCAATGGTCATTTGGTTTATGCTTTGTCGTATATAAGGGGTTGAAGGTATTTATGTTAATCTGGTTATTAAATCTATTATCTTTCGGGATAGACAATTTTGTCATAAGTGAACTTGAACTATCATATGACATATCAATCTGGAAATATAGGTCACTTTCACCCGTATTCCAAATCCATAATGTATCAACTGTTGAGGTGTCTTTGACTAAAGTTTTGCTAAATGCGGTTGGTGTAAGATTTATCACTGGCGGTGTAAATGTTGAGAACCATGTTCCATTATTTATATCTACTCGGTAACCTTCTGTGTCAATCACATGTAAGTCCACCCAATATTTTTTTGATGTTGCTTCTGTAACCCATATATTTGCAAATACCAAATCGTTTGCCGCACTATCACTATGTGAACCATCATCATATAAATAAACTGTATCAATTACTATTTCGTCTGGACTCTCAATTTCTGTCAAACAACTTGTAATTGAATCACCTATTATCTTTGCATAGATTACTACGGTATCTTGCGGACTGGAATATATGGGTGCTACATTGATATATTGAACTGCTGGGCCACCTAACGCTTCCAATACCCTTTGCATCACTAATTTCCGGGTTATAAAGTTATTTATTCCTTCAAATCCGAATGCAAAGTACACAACTTTATATGTACCAAAAAAATTAACCGCTCCGTATCCATCGCCTACATACTGGAATACATAAGATGAGCCATTCATTGTATCAATCTCACTTGGAAAGGATTGATTATTTGCCCCATCTCCGCCTGAAATTTTAAGTCCAATCCCGTCACTTATCAGGTCACCAGATATGCCAATAAGTGAGTCAATATCTGTAGCATCATTTATGTATCTTGCGTGTAAATAGTTGTTGTAAAATGACAGCCCATTATACTGCAAGTCAAACCCAATATCCTGGCCAGTGACAAATAATTTACCACCCCGGTTAAGCCACCAAATGAGTGCAGATTGTTCATTTTCAGTTATTGTACCTGATGTTAGATCGCCTGTACTCCAAACTATAATTGGATAGAGCTTCATTATAGAGGTATCACCTGCTACCGTAACTCCACTTATTGTATTTTTACTTCCAAATTTATTCACATTAGCAGGGATAGTAATGCCCTCGTAAATATCATAACTATAATTCAAACTATCCAATGCTTGTGTAAAATAATTTATATAGTTCGGGTCTTTAGATACTAACATAATTTGTGCAGGGTACCAGATTTTTATATTAAACGAATCAACCCAATCCTTTGTTGCTGGGTTATTATCCCAACTATGCAAATAAAATTTTACACTATGATTTCTGGGACAATTTGATGCCACATCAAACACATAAGGAAAGATAGAACTTCTTACACTATCTTTAAGAATATTGCCATAACCTTTTATGCTATCAATAACTGTGATAAATGTGTCAAAAGTAGATAACTTTGACTTAACACTATCTGCCGCTACGGGACCTATATTTTTTAATCTAATAGTCAGCTCAATCCGTTCATTAGGACTTGCATAACCATCATTATTTCCGCTACTTTGCCCAGTATTATCATCATCTAATACATAATCAACATAGTTAATTATAGGTGCAGGGACTGGTACGCCAAAATTAGCTGTCCAAACAGAATCCAATGCATCCTTCATTACGATAGTAAATAAGATGCTATGGTTATTTGGACAATTCATATCTACCTGGAATACAAAATTACCTGTACATCTGACAGTAGAATTTGGAAATACATTACCAAAATAATCCGTAGAATCAATGATTGTGACAAATGTATCCTGTGTTCGCAATATCCCTGTAACATTCTTCGCTGTATCTATTCCTACATTTTTTACCCATATTGGCAATTCAATCGTCTCGCCTGCATCAATAAGTGAATCATTGTCTCCTGAACTTTGACCACTATTATTGTCATCTATTTCATATTTTTGATAAATCAGATATGGACCCGAGGGTGAAATTACCATTGCGTAACTTTCTTTGGGAATATAATTATGCTTTGTTATTGTGATATAGAGTGTATCGTGTGTGATAGGTGGCGACATAGTAAGCACTGCATTCCCATTTATATCAGTATATGCGAGTGAGTAGACTTCATTCATTTTGTATAAACAAACATAAGCACTTTCGACAGCTATTCCACCAGATCTTACAATTATACTAAACGAAGTTGCCCCAATAGGCACAACTCCATTATGCACTACTTCAAATGTATCTGGTGTATCTGTCCATATATCAGTTTCAGGGTCACCAAATAATGTAAGCTCATATATGCACCAGGGCCAAATATTAACCCAGCTATATGGAACTGCACCATCTTTGGCATAAGCATGTGCTTTCCCAAGTTTATAATTAGAGTGACAGAATATTTGGTTAAAAAAACAGGTGTCAATAAACTCAGAAGGTCCCATAGTTGGAGGGTTGCCCCACCCATATCTTGTATTCATAATAGATGCAAATACTCCGCCATCTGGATTATTTACCAGTATTTCTGCGAAACAATCTCCCCCAGTAACATAATCAATCGCACCAGTCATACAAGAAATTGCATTATATATGCCAATTTTGGGCATATTGGATAAAGTATCTGCATCAGTACTATTAAGATATGCACCCGGTCCATAGTAGATTCCATTCTCATTACCATGTCCAACAAAATGTCCCAGTGCAAACCCAACATTCATTGAACAAACTGCTGCTGCCTGAGTTAAGTTTCCTCGTCGCTCGTATAATTTTGATTTCTGCCAATCAGCAGGTAACATATCAGAAATTAAGTTCTGTGTTATAGTATCACCTTGATAATAATCCCATAGTATTCCGGCGGGTAAAAATAATTTCTTCAGATAACTAATTCCTGGATTCTTTTCATAAGTTAATACTTTATTTACAAATGTTTGTGCCTGCGTAAGTGTAAAGCAAGGTGCTCTACCGACAAATACATCTGCATATAAGTCAACTGTATCTCCATTTGCGGGTGCCTCACCCCATATCCCATCATTGTCATCATCCCATGTGCGGTCTAAATCTGAATAATACAAATCAGATGGTATAGTATCTTCATCAGGATAAATATTTACTCCACTTGTATAATAATATACATCTCGTCGTGGCACTACTTCTTGCCCATTTTCAAAATCACACTGCCCACCTAACAAGAAATAGATTGCTCCCCAGGTAGAAGTTGCATCCTTTATGAAATTACGAATCTTTTCAGGATTATCACGCCCAGTATAATTAGCATATATCCAATTTGTGGTAATAACTTTAGAAGATATACCCTTCTTTGTCTTCCAATATGCCAATCTTTGGAATACTGTATCAAATTGGGTAGAAGTTATTATTACATAATCCACTGTATCAGCAGGTAAGAAGGGTGAAGATTTGCTTATTTTCTGAACGGGTGCAAAAACACCTATATCTTCAGGATTGACAACTAAATGCTTAACCCTATCCTTTACTAATTGTTGTGCATTTGGATAGATATTTGAACCTACTCCTTCTTTATAAAGGATTTTAAATTCTATTGTATTGTAAAAAATAACTTGCCTATCTTTGGGGATATACTGAACAGGGTAGAACATAATATTTACAATTTTATATCCACAAATTGAGCCGATGTTGCTAATTTCTATGAGCTTACCGGGATACTCGTTCTGCATTTCATAAATCTCTTTGGTGGGATTAGCAAATTTAATCTCACCCCAATATGATATAGGAGTTGGGGGTTGGGCAGGGTAGATATTATACTTACCGGGAATGACTTCACTTTTGTGGTTAACTATCTCTATTTTCAAAACTTCTGCTCCCGCAGGTATAAGCACTGATATAGTTTTTATGGGTAATAATGGGGTACCTACTTTTTGTGTAAAAAATGCACCATTTAGTTTGACTACATCAAAACTATCTATCTTATCAAATTTAAAGTCCTGCAAATTGAAATTCTCAGTCCTTACAATTTCACCAGCCATCAGCAAGTTTGCATATACTACTCCCAATATTACTAATGCCTTATATTTACACATCTTAGACCTCCTTTTAGTACACCTTAATAAATCCTATGCCTCTCTTTGCAGTACTGATTGCGTTTCTCGGCAGACGAGTAGGCACTTGTAGAAGCTATTAACATTTGGGTAAATAAGCAACTAATCCCTAATACATAATACGGGTGTTCATCTATTCTGCGGTATTCAAATTTCTTATCATATCCCGTATATCCTATAATAGTCCACCATATAGCAGTAGAACATAAATGAATTATCCCATTCCTAATTTCACCATTGTAAAATTGACCCACCCCTGGAATGAGCCAAGATAGTATAAAAGCCATCCCGGGGTCCCTTTTTTCTTGGCTGTATGCTGCGTATCTTGACTTAAACCAAACAGAATCACTTCCTGTTGAGGTTAAACCTCCCGCATACCCACTACTACAAACACATAAAGAGATTATTACTCCGGATAAGATTGACCTACTCACTATTAGTGGACTAATCAAGTAATTTTTGTGCTATCTTAAGTTTATGGTCAATGCTTGTGCCACCCCAAACTTGACTAACCTTTGCATCCCTGAAATAGCGTTCTACGGGATAATCTTTTGTATAACCATATCCGCCGTGAACCTGAATGGCCTTTATGGCAGACTGCATAGCAGAATTAGTGGCACAGAGTTTAGCCATAGCTATATCTAATTGGGTATCATCACCCGTATCATATTTACTGGCTGTATTGCGGACGAGTAGCCTTGATTGTGTAACCCCTATTTTCATCTTAACCAGCATTTCTTGGACTAATTGGAAGTCACATATAGGATGACCAAACTGGTGCCGTTCCTTAGAATAGCGAAGTGAATCATCAAAAGAAGCTTGACATATACCTACGGCTAATGAAGCTATGCCAAGGTTAGCAAAACTAATCGCCTCTTCTGCTATACGAAGTCCATCACCTTCATTACCTAAAACATTTTCCACCCCTACTTTTACTCCATTTAATCTTAAATTACATATTCCCGATGCCCTCATACCCAAAACCTCTTCTCTATTACTTACTTCAAGCCCATCTGTTCCTTTTTCTATTAGGAAAGCAGAAAGCGAATCGCCTATTCTTGCAAATACAATAAATAAGGCGGCGGTTTCCGCGTTTACCACAAAATGTTTCTCACCATGAAGAATATAATCATTATTCAACTTTTCAGCTTTTGTTTCTATCTTTGTAAAGTCATATCCTGAATGTTCTTCTGTGAGACAGAAAGCACCTATTGCTTCACCACTGGATAGACGAGGGAGTAAATTAGTTTTCTGCTTCTCGTTCCCATATTTGAGAATAGAATGCACAACTAATCCATTATGAGCAGCAAGAATAAGACCAATAGAAGCAAGGGATTTAGATAATTCCTCTATGATGATAGAATAACTCAGAGCATCAAGGGCTGCCCCAATATATGTTTCAGGCACCATTATACCCATAAATCCGAGGTCAGATAACTTTTTAATCACATTATGTGGGAATGAAGCAGTCTTATCCAATTCAGAAGCTATGGGCTGGAGGTCAGTTTTAGTGAACTTGCGCACCATATCTTCAACTAACTTTTGCTCAGCAGTTAAATTCATAATTATAGTCTTTAATATACTTACTAAAAGTTGTCAAGTAAATTTCTATGCAAAAATCAAAGGGTAATGAAAAGTGACGAGGTTTTGGCTCGGCTAAAGAGCGAGAATCGGGTAGGGGCGGGTCCCCTGACCCGCCCAAATAAATCACTGTGATACTACACCCGCCCAAATAAATCACTGCGATACTACTTTAGCAAGGTAAGTTTTATAGTCTTGCGAGTTGCTTCGCTTGAGGTCGTACCGCTGGTTAAAGTGCAAAAATATATGCCTTGGGGAACTTTCTTGCCCTTATTATTAGTGCCATCCCAAATTACTTGATTACATAGTAGAGGATTAAATTGTTTAATCACCCTACCGCTCAAGTCATAAATCTTTAATTGCAACTCTTTTAACTCTGAACTCTTAACTCTAAACTCTATACTTGTCTTTTGAGTAAAAGGATTGGAGCTAACTTGGAAAATAGTATTTGAAACTATACTGCCTTCTTCTACTGCCCCTCCTTCACCATGATACCCTACTCTAATAGTAGAATCAGATGCACCGTAATATGAAACTATGTATGTAGGGTCATTCCCATATATATGAGTATAAAGACCGACATCTCCAATTGAATCAACAATATAGGAATACCATTTATCCGTATCATCTTTTTTTGCAAATTTTAAATCCCCATTTGTAGCATCATAATAGCTAATTATACCACCTCCACGATACAATCCATCCCAACTGCTATAAAAATTTAAAGTCAAGGAGCAATATTTCCCTACATCTCCTGTGCTATCTATTGTTTCTATACCCCATCCACTAATACTATCATATACAGCTGCTTTCAAATTACAATTCGTAGCATCATAATAGGATATTACAGGACCATCATATTTGTGTACAAAATATTCATTTTCAACATCAATAGATGAATACATCCCTACATCTCCAATAGAATCTATGACAGATATTTCCCATTTACTCCCATCATATTTTGCATATTTTAAGTCATTACTTGTAGCATCGTAATAAGAAATATGTAAAACATTGTCCATACCTAAAGCACAACTTGAATACTTACCCACATCTCCGGAAGAATCTACTATGGAGAGATTCCATTGTTGTCCATCTGGGGAATAGGCAAGTTTGAGGTTTCCATTTGTAACATCATAATAAGTGATATAGATACTTGAACCCCACTCCCAGGGAGTTACAATAGAAGTATACTTACCTACATCGTCTATTGAATCAACTCTCGTTATTTCTACTGCACCAGTATCCCACGAAATTCCGATAATTTTACCATATATTAAATCACCATTTAACGAATCATAATAAGATAGATGTGTCCTGCCATCCGAAATCTCCTTTGCTTGCCGTAACGAGATATACAAACCTCTTGTTTGCACTGTATCCAAAGGAATGGAATTCGTCCCCCAACTTATTCCTTCTATCCCTTTTGACGGGTTGTAAAATACAGCACATGCATAGTGAATACAACCACCCGAAAATCCGGAAGCTGATGAATTTTGTTCCGACCCAACCACACCTTTAACTACAATAAATAGTTCAGGAACCAGATTAGGTTTATCTTTAAATTGAGCCCACCCCAAACTGCTTATGAATAAAATCCCTACACTAAAAATTATCTTCATTGTTCCTCCTCTCTTTACACATTAATATTATTATACTCCACCCATATTTCATTTTGCACCTCCTATTGTTCTTCTTCAAATAGTGATTCAAAGCTATTTTCTGATATAGTTAATTTTACATAATACGATGTCTCTCTATAGTAGCTATCTACTAATTCACAGTCTTGTATTGCTCTTAAATTATATCCTGCCCTATAAGAGCAGACGAAGTTAAATTATGTATTTTATCCACGCCGAGCTTAATTTATTATCTTCTGCGAATGTATATTTAAGCGAAGTCTTAATACTCTTAATCGGATATAGAATAATTTTAACTGCTTCTGCTATTCCATAGTTACTCCAAGGTGCCTGATTATCTTTTATATTGCCTACTATTCTAAATTTATTAGTATATGTTGGGATATAGACAATACCTGCATTTCGTTTAATACAGCACCACTCTTCCAATTGTTTCGGAATATGGTAATTGACCTCTCCTCTTGTTCCAACATACAAGCCAAATCTAATAGGCAGGAGTAAGGTTAATTGTAATATAGGATTATTCTCATGATTCCACATATAAATATAATTTGCAATGGATAGTCTTGATAATTCAGCTGAAAAGTATTCTATAGTGGAATTAAATATCTTATATTCCAATTTCTGTGTCTCCATATTTTGCCATACTTCGGCAGAAGTTGATAATTTAGTTCGCTGAGTTAATTGGATTGTATTTCTAAATCCTGCCATAATTTGGTCATTCCGTACACCATTAGTATAAGTTTGCATAGAATGGCGGGTGTTAAAAGTAGTATTTCTGCCTATTTGCTTTTCTACTCCAATAGAACTAATATCCATTTTGAACTCCTCAGTCCATCTATATTCTTTGTTGAAAGATAGTGTCATTCCCAATATTGTCGGTATACTGTAAGTTATTACTGTTTTTTGTGGATGTTCACCAACTTCTATACCCTTTACAAGATATTCATGATGAACCCACAAATTCCCCATCCGATTAAGGTTCAAGCGTATATTACCCAATCCCATATATGTTTGAATAGAATCTTGCTTATTTACATATTTGCCACCCAGTCCAAGAGTTAATGGACCTATAAATTTTTGATTTACTGTTCCACCGACTACTTTTACTTGGGCATCTTTTTGGGTAAAGTTACTTTCTGTCTCTATGACGGGGTTAAACCAATTGTATATCTTCTGCATAAGTGCAATCTTTGGCACAACCTTTTTTTTGTCCGTTTTTTTGCTGGTAGTATCAACAGCTTCTACATTTAGTGTAAGAAATATCATTATAATGAATAATATCTTCATATCCCTGTATATTATAGTAGATTATGGATATTTGTCAAATACTATTTTAAGTAACTTGAATTCCTTATCTATCCCGGTTGATTGGGCTACTAATTGGGTAGTATAGTTTGTCAGGATAGAATCTACAATAGCAGAGTTGGTTGGTCTATCTAATCTTGTTAAGATGGCAAGCCATATATCTTTATGTGCGTCTGTCTTGTGAGAAATATTTTCATAGCCACTTTCTAATGGTATAGTAATTCTCTTGCCCCATATAGGGCTGATAAGCTCGCTCGCCTCTCCATTACAGATAATTAAAGATTGACGAGAGGTATGCAAGTATAAGATATTCTTAAATTTTGATTGCTCATCTAAATATCTGTGATGATAGTAATGTATGCCGATAGAGGTAATAATTAGTATTACCCAAACCCCAATAAACCTAAAAAATTTAGATAAATACTTTTCGCATATAGAAGAATAAGCTATAAGCAGCAAAGGGATGATGGGAAAGAAATATCTTACTGCCAATAAAGATGTTTTGATAATACTTTTTGCAGATGGCTCAGCATATATGCAGAAGGCAAAGGAAGTGAGCAGCAGAAAAATAAATAGAACAAAAAAGCTTGATAGTATTTCGGTTCGGTAGGCTTTTTTGTAAATAAAAGGTGCGATTAACATTAGGGGATAGAAAATACTGAGCGATAATAGATAAATCAAAATATGTAATCCATACCTGTGTAAGTCAAAGGATAATGTCTTTATAGGGTAGCCGGTATTTAGTACTCCACCATAAACTACATAATTATAAGCTAACACAAAAATTAAAAATGGTATAAACCCGATGCATATTTTTAACCCCTGCCACCTCTTTTTAATAATTGCCAAGGCGAGAAATACGGGCAAAAGTGCTATCCCTACATATCTTATGATAAAAGATATTCCTAATGCTACTCCGCTTAGAGTATATTTTTCTCGCTGGTAACAATAAAATGCAAGTAATACAAAGACTGCGGCGGGTATATCGCTCATTATTGTTCTACTAAAAAGCACCTGTGGCGGATAAAATAAATATAAGATAGCGTATTTTATATCTATATTGGCTTGTTTAAGCACTTTGATAAAAATAGCATATCCTAATATATGAAACAATAGTCCATATAAAAATAATCCCCATTTTCCTAAATAAGTAAATGGCAAAAGCAATATAGAGTTCCCAATAGGATAGATACTGACAAAGTGATTATTTACTTTAATTGGGTAATGCAATGTGGGCAGGTCTGCCTGCTCTAAATATACTGTGCCTTGCCGTAGTGCGTAGGATAAATCAAGGTAACATGCTTCATCAAAAATAGTATATGTTTGAGGATAATAAATGAAATATAGTGCCAAATAAATACCTAATGAGCTTAAAAGTAGGCGCATAGTCTTTTATATTTATAAGGATATTCTTGTTGCAAGTATGTGCGGTTGCAAGGCGGATTAGTTAAATCAGGACAAGAATGCAAACAATTAGCACAACAATCTATGGGCAGAAAATCATTTCCTACCCTAATATGCACAAAATTACGCAACATACCATCACATGCCCGTATATTTGGTGAATCGTATTGCTTGGGTAGTTCAAGGCATATACCATAAGTTAAGCCATATTTTTCGGCTTCTCTTCTTAATACATAGTGGAATTTAGTTCTTGTGCTAATAGTAGGGCTAAACATTTTACGCACTGCATATTGGGATAAGTAATCCGCCTTAAAGCTATATACTTTTTCTAATTCAGGGATACAATTTCGCCATCGGGAATCAAGAATACTTTTAACTACCCTGCCCATAGATAAAGGATTGTAAAAGCCAAGCGACCCGACTATGTGTTTTGCACCGGATGAGGCGAATCGTTGGATAAGTCCACATACTTCTTCTATTTTCACAAGTCCTAATATAGTAGGGTCAGTTCGTCCTACTACGGGTATCCCGTATTCACTTATCTTTTTAACCGCCTCAAATCTTTGCTCAATCTCTGAAGCGTATGGAGAGGTAATTGATTGTTTATCTTTGGATGCTTCTATAGTCATTTGTATATGCCAATAGGGATAGTCAATTAAATCAGGTATAGTTTCAATAAGTGCCAGCGCCCCTTCGGCTGATTTAGTTACTATATGGAAGCTTAACTTGTATTGCATAAGGAGACGCACTACCTTAAATGTAATTTCCCTTACTTCTGTCACGGGTTGCAGGGCATCGCTTACCTGTGAAATATAGAAAGGAGGCAACAAATTGGATTGCTTAATTTCGGTTTCAAGTTTTTCAGGCACATTCTTATAGCATACTATTTTATCTTCTACTGACCACTTATATGACCTTGCATAACACATAGGGCATTTATGAACACAGCAACCGGAGTGAGTTATTGATACCAATGCTACATGAGGGCATTTGCGTTTGACGCTGGGATATGGGAAATCGTGGATTACATTTGCTTTTAGGTCACGAAGTTCAACTTCCATTGCATAAATTTATATGCTTTTATAGGAAAAGCAACTTTTTTTAATCCTATATCTATTATCTCGTTCAGATAAGTCAAAGTGAATTGGAATATCTTTATATACTCCATAGAGTATCACTTTCATTCTTAAGAATATAACACTCATTCTTAAGAATAGAACACCCATTCTTAAGAATAGAACACCCATTCTTAAGAATAGAACACCCATTCTTAAGAATAGAACACCCATTCTTAAGAATAGAACACCCATTCTTAAGAATAGAACACTCATTCTTAAGAATATGCCATCTGCTCTTAAGAATATAACTTCTACTTGTAAGAGTATCTCTTATACTCATTTATGTATCTTTCAGCGGGAGGTAAATTTAGTGAATAACAAAATACCTATAAATTCAGCAAGTGCAGCCAAGATAAATACTATACCTACATTAAAATGACTACTAACTGCTCCTCCAATAATAGGACCCACCGCCATCCCAATGCTCATCGCCATATTAAACATCCCCATAGAGGCGCCCATACCATATTTTCTGCCCTCCTCTGTTGCAAGAGCAGCAGAAGATGGGGGTGAAATCGCATTTGCAACAGCACTTAACATACATAGTCCTAATAATGGGTAAAAACTATGCATCAAAGGGATGAATAAAAAACAAATACAATCTCCTACTCCTCCTATTATTATGAGGGCTCGGCGTGAAAATATATCCGCCAACCTGCCTGTAAAAATTTGTATTACACTGCTTAAAAGCATATTTGTTGAAAGCAGTACTCCTATTTGCGAACCTGACAGCCCAAGTTGTAATCCACAAAAAATAGGCAAAAAGCAAGAAAATATACTCCGAGCTACGGCAAAGAGAAGTCTAAAATTGAATAACCCCTTAGTTAGGTTGCTTTCTTTAAGCATTAAAATATAGGATTTGCGAACTACAATGTTCCTATTGTAATGCTCGGTATTGGGTAGTAAAGATATGGCTAAAATGAGCGCTATAAGATTAAGTCCACCCATTGAGTAGAAGGCAAAATTCAACCCCATCATATCGCTCAGAAATCCACCTATAATAGGGCCCATGCCAAAGCCACCGAAAAAGATAATATTAAATACTCCCATATACTTGCCTTCCTTTCCCTTAGGAGCGATGTCTCCAACCAGCAAATATAATCCCTAATTCAAATTCAGTAGCACCGAGTGTTTTAGCATAAATAGGTAATAAAGGAGCAATAATTCCCATCCCAAGCATAGATGAAAAGATGGCAGCACATAAGGCAATAAAAATACCTTTAGTAGAGTTCATTTGCTAAACTCTATATGCTGTCATTGTGAAGTCAAGTATTTTGGAGTTGACTTTTTGATAATATGAATTAGTATTTAGTTATGGTTGAATATAAGACTTTATTACAGGAGCAACTTAATCCGTTTATGCCCTATTTGCTTAAAGCAGAGGAAATATGGTTAGTAGGAGGAGCAATACGGGATGCGGTTCTTGGGGTTCAAGTTAAAGATTTTGATTTCGCATTAAAAGATAATGCATCCGACTTTGCTCGTCAGTTTGCTAATGAAATAAATGGCACATATGTCTTGTTGGACGCTAAAAATGATGAATCAAGAGTAGTGTATAAAAATCAAATAGTGTTTGATTTTATACATATAGAGACGATTGAAAATGACCTTGCGAGGCGTGATTTCAGAATAAATGCAATGGCTATGAGGTTGCCTTGCTTTGAGTTGGTTGACCCTTATGGTGGGTTGAAAGATATAGAGAGAAAACGGATAAAGATGGTATCTGAATCAGCATTAGTGGCGGACCCACTGAGGATATTGCGGGGCTTTAGATTTAAGGCAACTTTGGGGTTCAAGATAGAAGTCAATACACTTAAAGCGTTGGCTAAATATAAAGAATTACTGCCAAATGTAGCCCCCGAAAGAATACATTATGAATTATTTACACTCCTTGATAGTCCCAATTCATATAAAACATTGCGACAAATGACAAGATATGGGGTGCTGCAAACGATTATCCCGGTAATTAGACTTATGGAAGATGTACC
>JACQXS010000031.1:13246-14274 GCA_016208615.1 Candidatus Stahliibacteriota bacterium
GTGGTAATTTGCTTGACCATTTACTGCTGACAATGAAAAAAGTGGAAGAATTTTACACAAATGAATATGTAGTGTCCCTACCTGTATTAAAATTAGGTGCTTTATTACATGATATTGGGAAGCCGGATTGCTATTCCGAAGAAAAGGATGGCACTATTCACTTTTATGGGCATGAGGAAAAGGGAGTAGAATTGCTTGACTCTATTAGGAAGCAGGTTAATTTATCAAATGATGAGTTTAAGGTTCTGCAATCTCTTTTAAGGTATCATATGCGACCACATCTATTAGCCAGAGAAAAAAATCTCACCAATAAAGCGATATGGAGACTGGTGAGAGATGGAGGGGAGGAGTCACCTGCCATTTTTCTCCTTGCATACGCTGATGCACTTGCATCCGGGGGGAAGGGAAGTAAAGAGGTGTGGGAATTATTAAAAAGAGGAATAGAGATATGGAATGAGATGAGGCAACCTAAATTTAAACCCTTATTAACAGGGGATGATTTAATAGAAATTGGATTTAAGCCAGGTCCTATATTTAGGGAGATATTGGAACAAGTTGAAGAGGCACGAATAGAGGGCGAGCTTCATACTACCGAAGAGGCATTGAAATTTGTGAAGAGGTTCAACCTCAAGAGGTTCAACCTCAAGAGGTTCAACCTCAAAGAGAATTTTTATGAAAATTAAATTGAAAATTGGGCTGTGGTTGGGTGTAATAGTTGCTGCGATTCTATTAGGTATGCAATTGAAGAATAAGGGTTTAGTAACTTTAAGAATTGGGAGAAATGCTTTGATAGTAGAAGTAAAAGATACACCTGAAGGATTGGGACGGGGATTAATGTATAGGAAGAAGCTTCCAGAAAACAGAGGTATGTTATTTATTTTTGAGGAACCTGGAATTTATCCTTTTTGGATGAAAAATACTTACATTCCGCTTTCTATTGCATTTATTTCAGTAGATGATAAGATAATCCAAATTGATAATATGTTCCCTCTGGATACAGTAAATTTGCATTTTCCGAAAAGACCAAT
>JACQXS010000031.1:14378-24939 GCA_016208615.1 Candidatus Stahliibacteriota bacterium
GGCGATAAGGTTGAAGGGATTCCTTAATTATTAAAAGAGAAAGGAGAAATAGTATGCATAACATATTACTTTATTTATTATTGGGTGTGGTGGCGGGTGTTTTAAGTGGGCTAATTGGAATAGGTGGAGGAATAATCATTATTCCGGCCTTAGTTTTGTTATTCGGCTTATCTCAACATCAGGCACAGGGAACTACATTGGCATTGATGGTGCCGCCTATTGGATTACTTGCCGCCTGGATATATTATAAGCAGGGGTATGTGAACCTAAAAATTGCTGCCTTCGTCTGCCTTGGCTTCTTTGTTGGTGGATTATTAGGGGCTAAAATAGCAACTGGACTACCAACATATATTTTGCAAAAAGTATTTGGAGTAGCATTACTCTTAATTTCATTGAAAATGTTAGTTTTTAAGTAAAATAAAATAAAAACTTGACAAAGATAATTTTTAGTATAAACTACTAAAATTAGACCGCGGGGTAGAGCAGACTGGTAGCTCGTCAGGCCCATAACCTGAAGGTCGTGGGTTCAAATCCCACCCCCGCCATTTTTATTTTGCATAACTTATAAAAGATATGAATTTATTTAACAAAAGTAGAATTATACTTGACAACGAGTAGAATTGTGTTAAAAATTCAAAATATTATGATTTATAATAATCTATATAGAATAAAATAAAGTTAAAGGAGGGTAAGGTAATGGCAGGCGAGAAGAAAAAGTTTGAGCGTAAGAAACCACACCTAAATATTGGAACTATTGGGCATGTGGACCATGGGAAAACAACGCTTACTTCGGCTATTAGTAAAGTACTTGCTACGAAGGGACTGGCGAAGTTTGTTGCATATGGAGAAATTGATAAAGCACCAGAAGAGAAAGAAAGAGGGGTAACTATCAATCTGTTTCATGGTGAATATGAAACAGATACACGGCATTACGCTCATATAGATTGCCCGGGACACCGTGATTATATCAAGAATATGATTACCGGTGCGGCACAGATGGAAGGGGCAATACTTGTGGTATCAGCGGCAGATGGAGTGCAAGCACAGACACGAGAACATGTATTGTTGGCAAGACAGGTAAATGTGCCTTCTATGGTAGTATTTCTCAATAAAACGGATATGGTGGATGATCCCGAACTTATAGAACTTGTAGAACTGGAAGTAAGAGACCTATTGAAGAAGTATGACTTCCCAGGAGATGAAGTACCTATTGTTAAAGGGTCGGCACTTAAATGCGAACAAGCAGGAGACCCTAATTGTGAAGAATGTAAGTTTGTATGGGAATTGATGGATGCGGTAGATAAGTTTATACCTTTACCAGATAGGCAGGAAGATAAGCCATTCCTTATGTCAGTAGAAGATGTATTCACGATTACGGGACGAGGGACAGTTGGAACAGGAAGAGTGGAACGAGGTAAAATTAAAGCCGGTGACCCAATAGAGATTGTAGGGTTTAAGGAAACACGAAAGACAACAGCGGTGAGCTTGGAAATGTTCAGAAAAACATTAGATGATGCGATTGCAGGAGATAATGTTGGAATTTTAGTGAGAGGAATTGAAAAAGATGAATTAGAGAGAGGAATGGTAATAGCGGCGCCGGGAAGTATAACACCACATACAAGATTTAAGGGACAAGTGTATGTGTTGACTAAAGAAGAGGGTGGAAGACATTCACCTTTCTTTACCGGGTATGCACCACAGTTTTTCTTTAGAACAATGGATGTGACGGGTAGCGTAACACTGCCCCAGGGAGTGGAAATGGTTATGCCGGGAGATAATATAGAGATGGAAATTAAACTTATTGTACCGGTAGCTATGGAAAAGGAAATGAGATTTGCTATAAGAGAAGGGGGTAGTACTGTAGGAGCAGGAGTAGTAACGGAGGTATTAGAGTAACACGAAATATAACGAAATGGATAAAATAAGAATAAAGTTTAAGGCGTATGACCATGTGATATTAGATAGGGCGGTAAAAGAAATTGTGAATAACTTGCAAGGGGTGGGAGGTAAAGTATCTGGCCCAATACCTTTGCCAGTAAAACGCAGTTTATATACCGTGCTAAGGTCCACTAATATAGACAAAAAGTCGCGTGAACAATTTGAATTGCGGGTACATAAGCGACTTATAGAGGTTAAGAACCCAACTAAAGAGGTAACAGAAGCTTTAAGCAATTTTAACCTCCCAGCAGGGATAGATGTAGAGATAAAGACACTAACATGATAGGATTGATTGGTAAAAAAATAGGAATGACAAGGATATTTGATGAAAGTGGTGAAACTATTCCTGTAACTGTGGTATATGCAGAGCCCAATATTGTTATACAGAAGAAGAACAAGGAGAATGATGGTTACGAAGCTTGTGTTATGGGGGTTGGAGAAAAGAAGAGACCTAATAAAGTGTATTCAGGTATATTTAAGGCGAGCGGAGTAAAGCCAACAAAAATAGTACAGGAATTTAGGGAGTTGCCACAAGAATGGGAGAAGGGGAATCAAATTACGGTGAAAGTGTTTGAAAAAATTACAAATGTTGATGTAACGGGGTATTCTAAGGGACGCGGATTTGCGGGAGGAATGAAGCGATATGGATGGAAGGGCGGACCAGCAGCACATGGGTCAAAATTCCATAGAAGACCAGGGTCTATTGGAACTTCTAAAATACCGGGACATATACTAAAAGGAAGAAATCTACCGGGGAGAATGGGAAATTGTAAAATAACGATTAGAAATTTGAAAGTAGTGAAAATAGATGAGACAAAGAATTTATTGTTTTTAAGAGGAGCAATACCTGGGGCTACAAATTCGTGGGTAGTCGTGAAATGCAAATGAACTTACTTAATGGCAAAAGCTTAACAAAACTGCAAAAAAAACACTGGCAGCTAATAAGTTGGGGTGCGGTATAATAATAGTATTGAGCATTTACATAGTGTTAGATACTATTAAAATGGCACCGGAAGATTGGATTAAAAGGGCGTATTACTTAAAAATCTACATAGTGGGATTTTCTGTCCTCATAATACTTTTTACAATGTATATTTTACAGCAAGAAAATATTATCCATAGAATGGCGAGAAAACTTTTTAATGAAATGCAAAAAGAAGAAAGAGTGAAAACAGCAAGTGAATTAGCGAAAATGACGAATAAGCAATTACAGGAGATAATGGAAATAATTCGGTTAGCTATGCAATCTCTTAAACCGGGAATAGCAAAAGCAGAAGATAAGAAACATTTAGAACGAATTGAAGAAGAGGTAGCACGGGCAGATGATTTGATTAACTCTATTTCAAGGTTGCCGGATTTGATAAGTAAAGAGAAAGCAGAATAAGATGGCTAAACTTAATATCTACTCAAAAGAGGGAAAAATAATAGGAGAAAAGGAGTTACCAGCAGAAATATTTGAAATAGAACCCAATAAAGAAGTGATTTATGAAGCGATTAAAATGTATCAAGCAAATAAGAGACAGGGAACAGCAAATACTAAAACAAGGGGAAAGGTAGAAGGTAGTGGCAGGAAACCTTGGAAACAAAAACATACAGGAAGGGCGAGGTCGGGGTCTATTAGGTCGCCCATATGGGTGGGTGGGGGTACAGTATTTGGACCAGCCACAAGAAGCTATTATTATCGGATGCCGCAAAAAAAACTGAAGCTGGCTCTCTTATCTACTATGGCTTACAAATTAAAAGAGAGTAAAATTTTGATACTTGATGAGATTGAGTTTGCTGAACCGAAGACTAAATTATTCTGTACACTATTGCAAGCAATGGGATTAACAAGCAAAAAGGAGATACTGTTTGTACCGCAAAAAGTAAATCAAAATACATATTTGGCAGGAAGGAATATTAAGAATGTGAACTTTAAGAGAGCAAGTGATATAAATGCACTGGATGTTGCCAAAGCAGATGTAGTAGTGTTCCCATTAAATGGACTGGAAGCTTTTATAGAAAGAGTAAGTTTAACCTCTCCGAGTCCCGATAAATCGGGAATCGGAGTCTGACGGACAAAATGAAGGACGCAAGAAAAATAATCCTATATCCAATGGTGACAGAAAAAGCTCTAAAATTAAAGACTGATAAGAATAAATATACATTCAGGGTAGCAACAGGGACTAATAAGATTGAAATTAAGCGAGCAGTAGAAGAATTATTCAAAGTGAGAGTATTAAGGGTTGCTACGCAATGTAGAAGTGGCAAGCCCAAAAGAGTAGGAAGATTTGAAGGCAGAAGGGCGGAGTGGAAAAAGGCAATTTGTACATTAAGGCAAGGGGATAAGATAGAGATATTTGAGGGTGTCTAAATGGGAATAAAGCCAAGAAAACCGGTTACTTCGACACAGAGGTATCAGACATATAGTGATTTCGCAGATATTACAAAAAGGAAGCCGGAAAAAAGTTTGCTCGCTCCTTTGTTAAGGAAAGGCGGAAGAGGAAATACAGGACGCATAACTGCAAAGTATAGGGGTGGCGGGCATAAAAGAATGTATAGGATAATTGATTTTAAGAGAGAGAAGTTTGGTATCCCTGCCAAAGTAGTAGGTATAGAATATGACCCTAACCGTTCAGCAAGAATAGCGTTGCTCAATTATAAAGATGGCGAAAAAAGATATATACTGGCGCCAATTGAATTGAAACCGGGAGATGAGGTAATGTCTGGCACTGGAGCACCGTTGAAGGTTGGTAATACTTTGACATTGCGGGAAATACCAGTAGGAATGGAATTGCATAATATTGAACTCCAACCAGGGAGAGGGGCGGAGCTTGTAAGAGCAGCAGGTGTAGGGGCACAAATGATGACAAAAGAAGGGCAGTTTGCTCATATAAGGTTACCGTCAGGCGAAGTACGGCTGATAAGATTAGATTGTATGGCAACGCTGGGTAAGGTATCAAATGTGGACCACGATAAAATAGCAATTGGAAAGGCAGGTAGAAGTAGGTGGAAAGGAATAAGACCGCGTGTGAGACCAACTAAGATGAACCCCGTTGACCATCCAATGGGAGGGGGAGAAGGTAAATCTAAAGGTCATATCCCACAATCTGAAAATGGAATACCTGCTAAAGGATATAAGACGAGAAAGAAAAAACACTCAGATAAATATATTATAAAGAGAAGAAAATAGGAGAAATAATGGCAAGGTCGGTTAAGAAGGGATATTGGGTGGATGAAAAGTTGCTTAAGAAAGTTAAGGCGATTGATAAGACGAAAGAGAAGAAGATTATCAAGACATGGTCAAGAAGATCAGTTATTATACCTGATTTTGTGGGTCATACGATTGCTATTCACGATGGAAGGAAGCATATACCTGTATACATAACTGAAAATATGGTAGGTCATAAATTGGGTGAATTTGCCTTGACCCGTACTTTTAGGGGTCACGGTGGTAAGAAGGCAAGAATGGAAGAAAAGGCAGTAGGGACAGGGACATAATGGAAGGAATAGCGAAAATAAAATATGTCCGAGTATCGCCTAAAAAGTTAAATAAGATTACTAAATCATTGGAACGGAAATCAGTAGGCGAAACAGAAGGGGTATTGAGATTTTTGCCCAGTCCATCTTCTATTCATTTACTTAAAGCGGTTCATTCGGCGGCATCAAATCTTAAAAATAAATTAGGAGCAGATTCACCGCCAATTGAGGAGTTGATGGTAGATACGATAAAGGTTGACCATGGGCCATCATATAAAAGACTTAATCCCAGAGGGATGGGTAGGGCAGATATTATGAGAAGGAAGACTTCACATATTACAGTTGTAGTCAAAGGAGGTAAGTAATCTATTATGGGACAAAAAACGCATCCAAAAGGTTTTAGGATGGGGATGACTGAGACATGGGAATCAAAGTGGTTCACGCAGCATAATTTTGCTGACTTTATACAAGAGGATTATACTATAAGAGGGTACATTAAGAAGCGTTTTGAGAAGGGTGCGATTTCAAAAATAGAGATTGAGAGAACGGGGAAGCAGGTTATTATTACTATTCATACGGGTAGGCCGGGGGTAGTGATTGGCAGGAAGGGCGTGTTAATTGATAGATTAAAAGAAGAGTTGCAACTTGCCACAGGACGCGGAGTTACAATAAATGTGCAGGAAGTAAGGGGAGTAGATATCAATGCGGCACTGGTAGCTGAAAATATAGTACGCCAAATTGAGCAACAAATCTCTTATAGGAGAGCGATGAAGAGGGCAATGAGTTCGGCAATAAAAATGGGAGCCAAAGGAATAAGGGTAGCTTGCAGGGGTAGACTTATGGGTGCGGAAATAGCACGCGGTGAGTGGTATAAGGAAGGGAAAATACCATTACATACAATAAAAGAAAATGTTGACTATGCACAAAGGGTAGCAAATACAAAATCGGGAACTATAGGAGTAAAGGTATGGGTCTGTAAAGAAGAGGGTGATTAAATATGTTAGCGCCAAAGAGAACAAAGTTTAGGAAACAGCACAAAGGTAGAAGACGAGGGATGTCAAAGGGTGCTACATATGTGGCTTTTGGAGAATGGGGGTTGCAGGGACTTGAAGCGGCTTGGCTTACTGATAGGCAGATTGAGGCGGTAAGGTTGACACTTACGCGGCATTTGAAACGCGGAGGTAGGGTATGGCTACGAATGTTTCCTGATAAGCCGGTAACAAAGAAGCCAGCTGAAACAAGAATGGGTAAGGGAAAAGGGGACCCAGACCATTGGGTAGCAGTGGTTAAACCGGGTAGAGTATTAATTGAAATAGCAGGGACCCCGGAGAGTGTAGCCCAAGAAGCTTTATCATCAGCGGCATCCAAATTGCCCATTAAAACAAGGATATTAAAGAGATGAAGCCATCAGAATTACGAGAACTTTCAATACCAGAAGTGGAAACAGAAATACATAGGTTAAGTGAAGAATTGTTTTCCATTAAGTTTAAGCATAAAGCACAGCCCGTAGCAAATCCATTGAAAATTAGAACATTAAGAAGGGAGATTGCCAGGGCAATAACTATAAAATTGGAAAAGGAACATAAAGCCAAAAAACAAGCAAAGCAAGAGGTTAAATCCCAAGAGGTTAAACCTAAAACAGAAGAGATTAAGATTAAAAAGGAGAAGGTTGAACTTAAAGCGGAGCCAAAATTGGAAAAGGAACATAAGTTAGAAAAGAAAGAAAAGAGAGCGAAATTAGTAAAGAAAGAAAAAGAAGTGAAGCAAACGGAGACAAAATGAGGAAAAGATTAGAGGGTAAAGTAGTATCTGATAAGCAACAAAAAACAAGAATAGTAGTGGTGGAAAGATTGGTCCAGCATCCTTTGTATAAAAAGTATCTAAAAAGGCAGACAAGATTGCAATGCCATGACCCAAAAGAACAATTTAAGGTTGGCGATAAAGTAGTTATAGAGGAGACAAGACCATTGTCTCGGACAAAGCATTGGAGAATAGTAAAACCTGTTTAGTAGATTAAAATAATGATACAGAAATTTACCAGACTGAAAGTGATAGATAATTCGGGTGCGAAAATAGCTATGTGCATTGGAATAGTCGGAGGCGGAGTAAGAAGATACGCAACAATAGGAGATATTATAACTATAGTAGTAAAAGATGCTATTCCTTCATCCCCTGTTGCAGATGGTAGTGTCCAGAAGGCAGTGATAACGCGGACTAAAAAGGAGTATAGAAGAAAGGATGGTACTTATATTAGGTTTGATGAAAATGCGTGTGTGCTTATAAATAAAGAGAATGAGCCAATGGGGACACGGGTATTCGGGCCTATTGCCAGGGAAATACGGGAGAAAAAGTTTATGCGTATCGCCTCTCTGGCGCCTGAACTTGTATGAAAAGGAGATATAATTTTAATGGGTAAAGTGATATTTTAGCCACCAAAACTTGACTAAATTTAGTCAAGGATATATGTTTACGGTGGTATGAAATATCAGAAAATTTGTGCAAGATGTTTTTCAAAAAAAGTTTATGTTGTACGACGAGAGAAATACAAATGTGCTAATTGTAAATATGAGTGGAATCCTTATAAATTACCATTGCATTTAAGTAAAAAGGAATGGGTTAAGATTTTGGGATGGTTTTTGCGGGGACTGAGTAGCCAAGCTATAAGTAATGAGACAGGAATAAATCGTTGGCGTATTTTGCGTGCCTTAACTAATGTGCGTATGGCTATGATAAAAGATGTTCCGGATGTATTTAATGGTACAGTAGAAGTTGACGAAACATATATAGGTGGGCAATGGAAGAATAAACGGAAATCCCAAAAGAAAGAACAAAGTAAGCGAGGTAGAGGCACATTGAAGACTCCAATTTTTGGTATTCTTTGTAGGAGTGGTAAAGTATGGGCTGAAATTGTTCCTGATGTGGAAGCAAAGACTTTAATGCCTCTTATTAGTAGACAGGTAAAGTTGGGTTCTGTTATTTGTTCAGACACATGGAAAAGCTATACAGGGATTGCAGCAAGAGGCTATATTCATCGTATGATAGAGCATGGCAAGGGTGAATATAGTGACAAGAAAGGGACTCATATAAACGGGCTTGAAGGATTTTGGGGATATTTAAAGAGAAAACTTGCTGCAAAGGGTGGTATAAGAAAAGAACGATTGTCTCTTTATGTGGCTGAATATGTGTGGAGATACAACTATAGAAAACTTACAATCAAACAACAAGTTGACAAATTATTAAATTTGCTTTATGAATATAAATAACATTTAGTGGCTAAATTGACACTATACCCTTTTAATATATGTGTACCAGAAATAGTTAATCTTGGAAAATTAGGAGGGAGAGATGGTTAAGTTATTAAAGATTTTGGGAATAGTGAGTATATCTGCAATAGTATGGGGAAGTTATATTCGTATTGATAAAGATTATGGATTACGAGTGCATATATCTCTCGGAGGATTATGTGAGCAGTCGGTAGCTATCGTAGTGGGAGAAGTAATTTCGATGGAAGAGAAAATCACGGGCTATATGGAGTTTGACACAACTTCTTATTGGATAGAGACCGATATTCGTATAAGAGTATGGGAAGACCTTAAAGAAAAGATAACAGATTCTTTGGTCACAATTAGAATATGTCCGTATATTTCAGAGGCACCCAAATTTTCTCTAAATGAGACAGTACTTGTTTTTCTTGAAGATACTCATAGAGTATGGGATGATATAGTGTTATTTGATATTCCTGATCCAAGTATTTTATTTGTAGTCGGAAAAGAGTTGGGCAAGTTTAAAGTAGTTAACAATTCAGTTCGTGCTGATAGGTATACACGGAATGCAGGAATTGAAGTAGGATTAGTTAAGGATCTAGTTAGGTCAGCGATTAAGTATCCTGTGACCGTAGATGCAAAGTTAGATACTCTATATGAAGAAGGAATGAGAATGTATAGAGAAAAAGTAGGGTATGATGAAATAATAGAATTTGTATATAATAAATTAGGGGAAATAATTGAACTTGGGAAATAGAGGGGAATATGACTAATGTAAAAAAGTTTTTAGGATTAACTATTCTAATATTCTTGGGATGTGATGTGGATCCACAAGACCCGGAGCGTTGGTGCGAGTATGAGGGTAGGTATTGGCATGAAGGGAGGGCTATATTTCAAATAGCCCCTAACCTTCTTGATTGGGAATCTGAAATTAAAAGCGCAGCAAATACATGGGATACTGTGAATTCATATTTTAGATTCTATTATCACGGAATAGGTGAGTATAACCTCATTTCAAAGGGACAGGTAACTTGCCCCGGTGCATTAGCTGAAACTTATGCTCGCCCTTTTACAAATACAGATATGATATATAAAGCCTATACAAAGTTTAATGAAAATTTAAACTGGAGTACTACTGGTGAAGCTAATAAATATGATGTGCGGACCGTGATACTACATGAATTTGGGCACTGGCTTAACTTAAAAGATTTAATAGACACACTAAACAAAAGTCAAATAATGTATGGAGAATACATGGGCATTAGATACAGTTTAGGTCAAGGAGACAAAGAAGGTATAAACAATATTTATGGAATTGGAAGTCCACTTTACAATCCTTCTGCTCCCGAGGTTTCTGTGGTTTCCGATGAAGTAATAATAAGTTGGAATGATGTTGGAGGTGCAGATGGATATTTTGTAGGGTTATCTCATTTGAATAACCCAAATTTTCCTTATCGTCTTAGTTTAGGGAAAACTGCGGTATCTTGCAATCTCGAAATAAATACCAACTACTTTCCTGATGGTGCTGGCACTTATTATGTAAGAATAGTTGCATATCAGGATGTTACTATAAGTACTGATTGGGTTCCCAGTAAAATTCCCAATCAAAACAAACGATACCGTAGTGATTATTCAGATGAATATTCTTTTTCTATCACTGGTAGTAGTCATAATGGAGCGGATTGGGTTATAGCTTCTGATACTACACTCTACGGTTTACACTGGAATATAGGCACATTTACAATTCCAGCGGGAGTGACTGTAAAAGTAAAACCCTACAATGGTAGTGATACGACAGGTTGGGCAATAATAAAAGCTAAAGCAATGAATATAGTAGGTACTCTGAAATCTGATACTGCTGGTTATTTGGCATCGGAAGGCACGGGGCAGGGTATTGATGG
>JACQXS010000106.1 GCA_016208615.1 Candidatus Stahliibacteriota bacterium
TTTGCATTTTGATTTTTGATACAATATGAGAGGATATTTTAGAAGAGTTAAATTATTACAAGAAAAGGGGGTAAGATGAAGAGATTTTATATTTCTATGTTTTTGTTGGGTTTAGTGCCGGGTCTGGTATGTGCGACTCCATTGGTGCCTTCGTTAGGTGGGAATAAGGGGCTTTATCATGTAATGGCGGCAGATTTGGGCTATCCTGGGGTATTCCATTTTAGGATGGGCTTGCGTATATTTACATCTGATTTGGGTTGTTATTATCCCTATCAAACTGCATGGGATGCGCCTATTTACATAGATAGTAGTAGTACGGCTTTAGATACTTATTTTGGTTCCGATTTTGACTATGCTATTTCGTTAGCTGTTACAAAGCGGATTGAAATAAATATTAGGGGTAGGTATAAAGGAGATGCCATAGATACACAAGACAAACCACGAATTCCGGGTCGCCCCCGCTGTGGTAGTAAGCCATACGAGTGGTATTATAGTGGTTGGGAGAATCGTGCAAGTATAGATAGGGGTGATACAGATATTGGGTTAAAGCTTATTTTATGTAAATTATTTCGCACTCCTGTAGATTTTGCCCTATATCCACATGTTGATATTCCGACGGGTGAAAAGCAAAATAGAGATACAAGCGATATGTATTATGCTTCATATTTTGGAAGGCACACGGCATGGGGAAATGATGGTGGAGTATTTAGGTATTTTACAAATGGTAGGGTAGCACCGGGTATTTTCTTTTTATTCAGCGGGACTAATAAAAGTGAAAGTCCTATAAGTGGATATTTGAACCTCGGTTATCAGGTTAAATATGCGAGTGAATTCCAATATGGGTTGGCTGCGGATGTACTTTTCTTTGACTATTTTGACCCGTATATTGAATTTTGGGGCAGCAGACGCTCTTTATTGGGAGATGACCCATTCGGAGACCATCCACCATCTTATTTAACGCTGGGAATGAAGTTTATAGGTACAGGGATAAGTGGTGATATAGGAGTTGACTTCCTCGTAATAGGTAAAAGAAAGTATGAGTTTAAGGACTTCTTCCCTACTAATGAGGCAGAGGCACAAGAAAAATATGTCGCTACCGGTTGGGGTATGAGGCCTACTTGGGCTATTAATTTGGGGTTCGCTTACTCGCATGACCTATATCGTGGGGCGCCCATCTCAAACAAGGGAATGATAATGGGTAAGGTGGCAAATGCGGTTACAGAGAAAGGAATAGATGCAGTGATTTCGGCTACAGGGACACCGAGACTAATAAGTGAACCTCTCACGGGGTCATACGAGGCGAAAGTTAGCCCAGGTAAAGTAAGGGTAGTTGTAGCTAAAGATGGCTATAGGGGCGAGACTAAATTAGTCACTCTTTCAAGGGGTGAAAGGGTAGTATTAGACTTTAAGCTTCAACCCATTGTTCAGCATGCGGCAATAATAGGGAAGGCAATTGATAAATGGAGCACTAAACCCGTTGAGAATGCAGAAATGATAATATCCAGAGAAAAGAAGAAGTTGCCAGGTGGAGTAGCAATTGAAGCAAGTAAGCTTACTAAAACATTAGGCGACAAGACTTACAAATTGAACCCAGAAACAAATGCGTGGGAATTGACACCTGAATCGGTTACCGAAAGTGATATAACTATGGTTATAGATGGCGAGCTACAGAAACTAAATACTACCACTGGGGAATGGGAGAAAATAGGAGGCATGACTCTGCCACCAGTAAGCAAAGAAGATATAACTACTATGATAGATGGTGAGCTACATAGATTAAACATTATCACTGGCGAGTGGGAAAAGGTAAAAGGTGGAGCAAAGTTTGAGGATGTAGTCAAAAAAGATGATATTACCCAGACTATTGATGGTGAACTTTATACATTAAATATGGTCACAGGGGCATGGGAAAAGGTGAAGACATCAGCCGCAAACATTGAAGAACTTGCCGATACTGTATCTACGACTAATGTTGATGGACTCTATAAATTGGAAATGGTGCCATCAGGAACACATCTTGTAACAGCGAAAAAAGAGGGCTACATAACACAAGTGTCACCAGTAGTATGCAAGCCGGACGAGACAGCGTTATTGAATTTTGAACTATTTGCAGAAACTATAGTCCTTAGAGGGGTACACTTTGAGTTTGATAAATCAGATTTACTTGTTGACTCTTACCCAATTCTTGAACGGGTGTACGAGTTTTTGAAAGATAACCCGGATATCAGGGCAGAGATAGGTGGACATACGGATTCAGTAGCTAATGATGAATACAATATAGACCTTTCTAATCGCCGTGTTAATGCAGTGCGGAATTATCTGATTATGCACGGCATAGACTCCGACAGAATAGTCACCAAAGGATATGGCGAAACT
Organism: Candidatus Stahliibacteriota bacterium; assembly: GCA_016208615.1. Classification (GTDB taxonomy): domain Bacteria; phylum Hydrothermota; class UBA3073; order JACQXS01; family JACQXS01; genus JACQXS01. The sequence continues at coordinate 2,377 of JACQXS010000106.1, forward strand.
AAACCTATTACGGAAAATGATACAGAAGAAGGAAGAGCTCTCAATAGAAGAATAGAACTCAAAATACTGAAATAGCATAGCTACAACTCTATATATACGCTGCGGGCTTGTGCCCTTGCCCTTCGGAACATTATTCCATTATATCTTAACATTGTATATGCTGGAGACAGAAGTTGCCATTTTTATTAGAAGTAGAAATCAATATGAATAAAAAGGAATTTAAGTTTATTTTTGCCCCGATAGGAGTAGGTATTGGAATTTCCCTTTTTATATGCATGGGGTTATTTATTTCTAATAAATTAGGTATCCTCAAATTAACTCAAATGTTATGGTTTATTCCTAAGTTTGTATTATTTATTTTGGGAATTATTATGATTGCAGTATTTCTACCTATTTTTATATTTGGTACAATTTGCTTAAATCGACGAGGTGCAGTCGGACAATCTAATAGTTTAAGAACAAATGGTATTTACAAATATATTAGGAATCCAATGTATGTTGGAATTAGCTTTATAATAATGGGAGTAGGCATATTACTGAATAGTTTAGGTCTTCTATTAGGAGGAGTATTATGGTTGCTGATTACTATTATCCAATGCGAGAGAGAAGAAAAAGAACTTTTATTAAGATTTGGTAATGAATATCAGACATATAAAAAGAAAACACCGATGTTTTTTCCAGATATACCATTAATACTGAAGAACATAATACAGAAGATTAAACAATAAGTTCTATTGAAAATGGGTAAGTAATAATTTAGTGGCTAAGTTGATGCTTTCTTATTTTTGAATTCCTCTAACACCTTAAAGATTAGGGAATTATCTCTGATATCGCTAAATTCAAGTCGTTTCTTTATTTCGCTTGCTATTTCCACTATAGCTTGATACTTATTTTTGTTTTCACCTAATATATCATCAAATGTAACAAAAGGTTCTTCTTTTTTCATAGTCTTCCTCTCCTACATTCTTCTGCGGTTATTATTGCTATAACCTTTTTGCCCGCAGTAATAAGTTCATCATTCACAACAACATAGTCAAATTCATCTAAGTGTTGCGTCTCTAAATTAGCCAATCCTAATCTTTTGTCTATTTCACCTGTCGCTCTTTTAACTAATCTATTTTCAAGTTCAGCCATAGATGGTGGTAAGATAAAAATAGATATTGCTTCGGGGTATAAGAGTTTTATTTTTCTTGCCCCTTGTATATCTATAGCGAGCAGCACATTGTACCCTTCACCCAGATAACGAGTAAATGGTTCTTTCGGGGTGCCATATAACTCATCATATACTTTCGCCCATTCACAAAATTTGTCCTCCTGTATCCACTCCTGAAATGTAGTAGGGAATAGGAAATAATAATCCTTACCCTCTAACTCATCCTTTCTTAGCTTACGAGTAGTAGCAGAGATTGAATACCTAATATTGGCTAATTTCTCCATAACATATCTGCATATAGTAGTTTTGCCTGCCCCTGAAGGTGCAACTATAATCACAGGAAATGGCTTTTTTGCTTTACCTAACATTTTCCACCTGTTCACGCAAAATTTCTAATTCTCTTTTAAGTTCTACTGTAAGTTGTGATACTTCTGCATTTTTGGCTTTGGCTGAAATAGTATTTGCTTCCCTTTGCATCTCTTGCAATAGAAAGGCAAGATGTTTACCGGATGGCTCTTTGGACTTGATAATTTCTTTGAACTTGCGGAAATGGGCATCAAGTCTTACAACTTCTTCATTAAAGTTTTCCCTAAGAAGCAGGAATGTGAGCTCTTCTTTCACTTTTTGTTCGTCCAGATTATTTTTTGTGAATGAACTAAGTTTAGTTTTGAACTCACTTTCTATCTTTTTCTGGTCAGGTGCTTTCTCTAAGATAGATTTAATTAAATTCTTAATATTCTTTATGTGTAACTCAATATCGGTTTTTAATTTCTTCCCCTCCTCTATCCTTGATTCTACTGCTTTATTAATCGCAGCAATTACTACTTCTTTAACCTCCCGCCACCCCGGTATCTTTTCTTTCTTGAATTCCAAAAATGGCTCTATGGGGACATCACTTTTTAGCCCTAATTTTTGCTTCAATTCGCTGACAAACTTATAATATAGCTTTGCCCGTTTAATATCTGGCTCTATCTCTGCATCTTCTATAAATAGTTTGAAATATACTACACCCCTCTTAATAGAAGCACTTAAAAGTGTTCTTATCTTAAATTCATACGAAGAAAGGGCAGATGGTAATGATACAGAAGCATCAAAAAACCTATGATTTAATGTCTTTATCTCACAATGAATGTTATAGAGAGTAGATTCTCCATAACCTGTCATAGATTGTATCATTAGATAGTCAAAATAAATGTAGCTGGCCCATCATTAACCAGCGGAATATGCATCTTACTACCAAAAATACCTTGCTTAACTTTGAGAGAGTTGGAGTGAATGAAATCTATAAAACTATTGTAAATTGTAATTGCATCTGTGCCTACTTCTGCATTGTCAAAGCTGGGCCTTAAACCCTTATCACAATTAGCACATAAAGTAAATTGGGAAATAACAAGAATCTCCCCAGCTATATCTTTTACTGAGAGATTCATTTTTCCCTCTGTATCTTCGAAAATGCGTAAGTGAACACATTTATATGCTAATTTTTGTGCTTTCTCAATTGAATCACCCTTCTCAATACCGAGAAACACCAAAACTCCCTTCCCAATATGAGTGATAAGTTCACCATTTACTTCACATCCCGCCTCTCTTACTCTTTGTACTATTGCTTTCATTTGTTTTTAATAATAGTCGCGTTATCTCTTCTGCAAACTCTTTAGCCGCAATAGGACCATTAGCAGTAACTATTTTACCACTCGTAACTACTGGCTTCTCTATGTATTTAACTTTTTCTTGTTTTAATATATGTTTTGTCCCCTTATTCGCCCACACAGTTGCTTCCTTCCACCTTAATATACCTGCATACGCAAGAATCACAGGAGCCATACATATAGCGCCGATTATTTTATTTTCTTGAAGTGCAGTGTTAGCAATTTTATGTGCTACAGTATCGTCCCAATAAGTTTGTGCCCCTATTCCACCAACAAATATCACCGCATCATACGGGATATTATAAATCTCAGATATTAGTGTATCGGGCTTAACTTTAAGGTCATACATTCCGCAAGCCATAGTCGTGTCAGATGAAGCAACTATAACATTTGCTCCTAATCTTTCAAATATATCCCTTGGGAGCCGATATTCTGTATCATTGAATCCCCTATGTGCAATTATGAATAGAATACTCTTACCTTCTAATGGCTTTTGCGTCTGTAAAGGAGAAAATAAAAGAAGTAGCCCGAAAATATACGACATAGAAAAAATGTAATATTTTAATTCTCTTTGTCAAGTAAAATTTATTGAGCACGCTGAAAAAGTGATAATCACCGCAAATTGTTATGCTGAACGACCTGTCATTCTGAACCCTTCGCTTGTCATTCTGAGCGACCTGTCATTCTGAACGACCTGTCATTCTGAACGACCTGTCATTCTGAACGACCTGTCATTCTGAGCGAAGCGAAGAATCTCGCTCAGAGCAGGCTTGGTTCAGCATCTCTTGTTTCAGGAGTGGCAATGTATTTCTTATCCTTAACAATATTAACGAATTAAACGAACCTAACGATACTAACGAACCTAACTTTTAGACTTTTGAACTTTTTGAACTTTTTTGCTTGACAAA
>JACQXS010000103.1 GCA_016208615.1 Candidatus Stahliibacteriota bacterium
TGGCTGTGGCTATTGGGGACCTAATTTGATTAGGAATTTTCACTCCCTTGGAGTGCTTCATACGATTTGCGATAAGGATAGTAAAAGATTAAGTCAAGTTAGCCGAATCTATCCTGAAATTTGTGCCACTCCTGATGTTTGTCAGGCAATAGATAGTTCAGATGCTGTAGTTATAACTACAAGTGCTGAATCGCATTACGAATTGGCAAAACAATCCCTACTTGCAGGTAAGGATGTGTTTGTAGAAAAGCCCTTGACTTTACGGGTCAGTGAAGGCGAAGAATTGCTTGAATTATCTATTAAGAACTCCCGTATTCTAATGGTGGGCCATTTATTGCTTTATCATCCTGCGATTAGGAAAATTAGAGAATATATTAGAAATGGAACATTGGGTGATATATATTATACCTATTCTCAGCGGCTTAATTTGGGCAAAATAAAGCAGGATGAAAATGCGTTGTGGAGCTTTGGACCGCATGATATATCTGTTGTATTATATTTGATAGGTAAAATACCAAATAAAGTAATTGCTGTTGGGGCTTCCTATTTACAGGCCGAAATACCTGATGTAGTTTTTTTGACCCTTCACTTTGATAATGATATTGTTTCTAATATCCATTTATCTTGGCTTGACCCCCATAAGGTTAGGAAAATTACTATTGTTGGTAGTAAGCAAATGGTAGTCTTTGATGATATGGCATCTACTGAACAGGTTAGACTTTATGATAAGGGAGTAGACTATAAGCCGGATTTTAAATCATACGCTGAAGCCCTGACGCTTAGGAGTGGAGATATTGTTATCCCTAATATAGGAACCCAAGAGCCACTAAAATTGGAGTGCAAACATTTTGTAGAATGTGTGCAAAATAGGACTACCCCTATATCAGATGGAGCAAATGGATTAGCCGTAGTGAGGATTCTTGAATCTGCTCAACTCTCGTTGACCCAAGGCGGAATACCGGTAGAATTGTAAATTGCAAATTGCAAATTGTAAATTGTAAATTACACTTTTAACTTTACACTTTTAACTTTAAGAATATAGTTGCCTTCAAGTTCACTTATTAGTTTTAATTGTAATTTATTTAGGCGAACATGCGGGTTCGCCACTACATCTTTCTGCAATACAGTATAAAAATCAGCAGGTGAGTAAAGCCAATAGTTCACTCTTAAAAGTATAGAGCTTAAAAATCTATGCACTAAACTAAAAGGAGCTTTGCCAGGTGTTATTATTATACACACTCCCCCGGTATTGAGTAGTTTTTTAATTCTTTTTATTCCAAGTTCTAGTGGGATGAATTGGAAGCTATAAAAAGCAACTATTAAGTCGTATTTATCTTCGGTGTCCAAAACATCTATTGTTTTGAAATTGGCTATTGGGCTATACTTTTTTTTGGCAAACTCTATCATTTGAGGCGACTTATCTATGCCGAGTATTTCTGATTTAGGGTATATTTTTTTAAGTATAGGTGTTAGCATTCCGCTTCCGCATCCAATATCTAATATCTTTTTAGGATTTTTTACTTTTTGCAGTTCTTTGACAAGATAGTTCAAGCTCTTTTTTCTGAATATTAGGTTAGGTGGTATTTTGAATGTCAATTCATAAGCCCAAGGGAATTTATAAGTCAGCATCTATTGTAATGATATTTTATGAGCGTAATAAAGTCAAATAAATAATTTGACAAAGCAAGGTATTCAAGTATTTTTAATTTGATGAACATTAAACATAAGCTTGCTGATGCAATAAAAGAGAGTATAGGGATTCAAGAGGTTCAACCTCATATTGACCTTGTAGAGCCCAAGGGTTCTCAATTTGGTGATTATTCTACTTCTATTGCCTTTACTCTTTATAGGGGTAGAAACCCTTTTGAAGTGGCGACTGAACTAATATCCCAAATTAAGCTTGATATTGCATTTGTAGATAAGATAGAGAATAAGGGTGGGTATATAAACTTTTGGCTTAATCATAGTTTTGTTCAGCAATGCTTGAATAATATATTAGAAGAAGGTGCGAGGTTTGGCAGTTCAAATATAGGTGGTGGCAAAAAGGTCTTAGTTGAGTTTGTGAGTACCAATCCTACTGGTCCATTAGTTATAGTCAGTGGCAGGGCGGCATCTGTTGGTGATTCATTAGTTCGTGTCTTAAATTATACGGGTTTTTTGGCAGATGCAGAATACTATGTGGATGATTCGGGTAAGCAAATTGATTTATTAGAGGAATCTATAAAGGCAAGATATAATGGGTTGGAAGATATTCCAGAGGGTGGTTATCCTGGTGAGTATATAAAAGATATTGCTTCTCGAATGAAACTCTTGTGTAGAGCAGATTTTAGGGAGTTTGGTATAAAGTCAATAATAGGGCAAGCGAAAGTTACGCTTGAACGATTTGGGGTTAGGTTTAATAACTGGGTCTATGAAAGTGATATAAGGAAGGCAGGTGGGCCACAGAAAGTAGTAGCTATTCTGGAGCAAAAGGGACTTGTGTATCAAAAAGATGGTGCAGTATGGTTGAAGATGGTGGACGGCGAAGATAAGGTATTGATTAAAAGTGATGGAGATTTCACATATCGTGTTCCTGATATTGCTTACCATATAGACAAATATAATAGAGGGTATGAACTACTTATAGATTTATTTGGACCTGACCAATCCCATATTCCTGAGCTTAAGGCGGGTCTATCTATTTGTGGAGTTCCGGAGGAGGTACTCAAAATTATCACTTTGCAATGGGTAACTTTTAACAGGGGTGGTCAGAAAATAGGGATGTCCAAGCGGAAGGGTGAATTTATCACACTTGATGAATTACTTGATGAAGTAGGTAAGGAAGCGGCGCGTTTCTTTTTTTTGACAAGGAAATGCGAATCACATTTGGATTTTGATATAGAGTTGGCTAAACAAACATCAAAAGATAATCCTGTATATTATGTTCAATATGTGGGTGCGAGAATATCAAGCATCTTGAAAATGGCAGGGAGTTCAGAAGACAGAAGACAGAGGACAGAGGATGGAGGACAAAATCCCAAATCCCAAATCCTCCCGCAAATGCGGGATCCCGAAAAAAGCGGTACAAATTCCAATGAAGTTCAAGAGTTCAAGAGTTCAAGAGTTCAAGATTTCAAATGGCAAAAAGAAGAGAATCCCAAAACCCAAATCCTAAATCCCAATGAAGAAAATCCCAATGAAGAAAAAGTAGTAAGTGAGAATATACCATTAACTAATGCGCGGCTTGTTCTTATCAAGGCAGTTCGGCAGGTTATTTCAAATGGTTTATCTTTAATAGGCATTGGGGCGCCTGAGGAAATGTAATGAGAGAAATACAATGCCACAAAATCACTAAAACACTAAATTACACAAAAAAGAAAGTTTAAATGAAGATAGGTATAATAGGGCCGGGTAGAGTAGGGACTGCACTCGGTGAGGCATTCAAAGAGGCGGGGTATAAAATAGTGGGTATAGTATCAAGGAGGCGTTTGTTGGCCCAAAAGTGTATGCGGCTTACTCAATGTAATAATTGGTCGTCTAATCCACAAGATATAGCCAAGTTAGCTGATATTATCCTTATTACGGTGCCAGATGCGGAAATTGGGAATATAGTTCAAACTTTATCTACTGTTGTGCGGGTCAAGGGACCCGCACCTACCCATAATGTTGGGGGACCCGCACCTACCCATA
>JACQXS010000104.1 GCA_016208615.1 Candidatus Stahliibacteriota bacterium
ACCGTCCGCATTAGTTTGGTTAGCCCCATTCCCACCATTCGCTGATACTGTGCCACTCCCCGCTATACTATTAGCAATTACCCATATTGAACCCCCTGAACCACCACCACCCGTATAATAGCTGCCACCTGCTCCTGCTTCACCATCTGCTGATACTGTGCCATTTATTGTTACAGTGCCAGAACAATCAAGTTTTATCTTCCCTCCACCTCTTCCACCGGAGTATCCTCCACCACCATTCCCGCCACCCGAGCCCATCATCCAATCATATGTGCCGCCATTCCCAAATGCCGAATCATCGTAGGCAGTACCACCTGCAAGTGCCTCCTCTCCATCTCCACCTTCACCTCCATACCCGGCGCCGCCTGCTCCGTTATATTGTACTCCGTCTGTTCCTTCTCCAACCCCGGCGGCCGGTCCTGTACTTGCTGCATATCCTTTTGCGGCTGCATTTAGTGTACCCGTTATAGTGATAGTACCTGCGGTTAGGGTTACATTACCCGTAGTATCGCCACTATTGTATGCAATGAGAGTAACAGTAGCACCCGCAGGTACAGTAAGAGAATTTGTCCCAGCAGTACAATTGCCACCAACCGTATCATTATTGGCAAATGTAAAATTACTACTCCAAGTATAATTCATATACCTTGTAGCAAATACAGGATTAGGTACAATACTCCCAACAATACTCGCAATCCCAATAATCCTTAATATCTTATATTTATTCATTTTCCTCCCTTCCAATTATATTATATCTCTAAATTAGCTTTTGTCAATAGGAAGTTTTATAAATTCTTATTCCTGTTATATGGCTGCTTTTAGTAATCCTAAGAATAGCGGTGCGGGATTAAGGAAGCGGGACATAAATTCAGGATGTGATTGAGTGGCAACAAAAAATGTATGTCCCGGGAGTTCAAGAAACTCTGCTAACTTTACTCCGTCACTCCTATAATGGTGTCCCGAAAATATAATCCCTTTTGAAGCAAGCAGTTCCTCATACTTTGGCGTAACCTCATACCTATGGCGATGACGCTCTATGATATATTCTGTTCTATCTTCTTTATAAGCCATATACCCCAATCGCTCCGGTGATAGAGATTTTTGCATATCCTTTTCAATTCTACCCTCTTGCTTATATAGGTCATATACTTTAGTCCCGGGTTCAAGGTATGCCGCATAAGCTCCCAAACGCATAGTAGCACCATAAAGTGAATCTTGCAGTAGCTTTTTCTGTGAAGGTAATAAAGAGCAAATAGGATAAGGGGTATGTTCATCTACTTCTGTTGAGTGCGCTTCTTTAAGGTTAGCTACATTCCTGGCATACTCAACAGCGGCAAGTTGCATCCCAAGGCATAGTCCTAAAAATGGTATATTATGCTCACGCACATATTGGATAGTCAGAATTTTACCTTCTATCCCGGTAGCTCCAAAGCCCCCAGGGATGATAATACTATCATACTCTTTAATTATTTCTGCCCCTTTTTGTTCCACATCTTTTGAATCTATCCAGCAAATTTTGGGTTTAATACCCAGTTTTGCCCCCGCATGCAAGAGTGACTCGTTTATAGATATGTAAGCATCTTTTAGCGAAAAGTCTCCTATATCCACATATTTACCGCATATACCAACTTTTACACTTGCGTTGGGATTTTTAATCCTTTCAATTGAGGTTTGCCATTCTGTCCAATTTGGCTTTTCTTTGTGAGGTAAGCATAATTTATCCATTATCTTTTTACCCAAATTCTCGTGCTCAAAGTTTATAGGCACATCATAGACTAACTCAATATCTGGGGCAGAAATTACAAAGTCTCGCTTTATATTAGCGTAGGTTTCTATTTTTTGTCTCCTTACATCATCAAGTGGCTCTCTGCCACGACACAAAATTATATCAGGAATGATGCCATTCTCCTGTAAAAGTTTGATTGCTTGTTGGGTTGGCTTGGTCTTCATCTCTCCTATATGAGACGGAATGGGGAGAAAAGTTATCAGCACATAAACCATATTTTCTTTCCCTATTTCCCTTTCTATTCCTTTAATAGCAAAAAGGAAAGGTATATTCTCATAATCCCCAACTGTGCCACCTATTTCTATGAGTGTAATGTCATAATCTTTGGCTGAAACTCGGATACGACGCTTTATTTCATCAGGAATATGGGGGATAAACTGGACAGTCTTACCGAGATACTCGCCTTGACGCTCACGGTCTATAATAGTTTTGTATATCTGACCAGTGGTGATATTATTTGATTTAGGTATATCAATGCCAATAAATCGTTCATAGCTGCCAAGGTCTTGGTCTATTTCACCACCATCATTAGTAACCCAAACTTCACCATGCTCTGTTGGACGAAGGGTGCCGGCGTCATAATTTATATATGGGTCTATCTTAATAGCCGTTGTTTTATAGCCATACTCGGTCAGAATCCTGCCAATTGAGGCAGTTGCTATACCTTTGCCGATACCAGAAAGCACTCCACCAATGACGACGACATATTTTTCCATTTCAAAAGGATAATACAAAGCATAATATTCATTGTCAAGCCAAATTAAAAAAACTTGACTTTTTTAATCTTTGATTTTTGATTTAAGCATTATGAAAAGTAAAGGATGGATAATAAAAGTAGCAGTTTTTGTGGCATTTCTTATAGCCATAATGATAGCTGCACCTAAAATATTAACCCGTGCATTTGAAGAATCAACTAAAAGGATAGAAACGAGTATGATTAACAAATCACCTCCCGAATACTCTACAAGGATTCAGAACGATTTTGCTCTACTCATTGCAGCATTCAAAAAGAATAAAATAAAACAAGATGATTTGGCTAAGCTATCTGATATAATAAAATCTGCTAACCAGGATGGTAAGTTGGATACATTAGAAATAAAAGGAATATTAGAACTAATTGAAACAATAACACCGGGGCTTAAGTAAGCGGGGTGATTGCTGCGCACATAGTTTGGCTTACAAGTCTCACATTATATGTGATTAAGCAAATTATATGCGTGGAGGAAAGTCCGGGCACCACAGGGCAGAGTACCTTGTAAAGCAAGGGAGTCGCGAGACTATAGACAGTGCAACAGAAAATATACAGCCGATGGTATGGTGCATTAATTATGTACCAAAATCAGGCGATGGTGAAATAGTGAGGTAAGAGCTCACTATCTCAATTAGCAATAGTTGGGATTGGTCAACCTTACTCGGTGCAAGACTAAACAGAAGGGATGAAGTTGCCCGCTTCGTTTGACCTTCAGGTAAGTCGCTTAGAGGAATAATCACTGTCCCCGATTTATCGGGGGTACAGAACTCGGCTTATAAGCTTACTTAAGCCCAAACAAAAAATGATAAACTCTAAATCCGAAATTCTAAACTCTAAACAAATCCCAAGCACTAAATTCAAAATCCTAAACCAAAGAGTTTAGTATTCAGAATTTTTGATTTAAGTTAGTAGGATATTTTAGCAAAGCTAAACTATTACTAAAATGGATAATAGGGCGTGGGTAAATATAGATTTAGATAGACTCAGACAAAATATAAGAGCTTTGAGAAGAGAAGTACAAACCCTTACTGGCAGTGAAACGGCGGGGGCACCACCCCCGCCAACCCCCACCTGCTGTGCAGGAAAACAAAAACAGGGAAAAACTCTTTTTGCTCGCACTTGCTCG
>JACQXS010000013.1:0-11736 GCA_016208615.1 Candidatus Stahliibacteriota bacterium
CAAGGGTTGGTCTGTTCGCCCATTAAAGCGGTCCGCGCGCTGGGTTCAGAACGTCGTAAGACAGTTCGGTCCCTATTTGTCGCGAGCGCAGGAGACTTGAGAGGAGCTGTCCTTAGTACGAGAGGAGAAGGATGGACGAACCCCTAGTATACCAGTTGTTCTACCAAGAGCATCGCTGGGTAGCTATGTTCGGAAAGGATAACCGCTGAAAGCATCTAAGTGGGAAGCCTACCTCAAGATAAGGTCTCCCTTCCAATAATTCGCAAGAGTTGTTGGAACTGAAGGCTACTTGAAGATTACGAGTCATATAGGTTGCAAGTGTAAAGACAGTAATGTCTGAGCTGAGCAATACTAAAAGCCGTGTGTCTTATATCCTTAGACCACCAATCCTTATTTAGGTTAAATAATTATACCTAATAAGGTGTGAGGAATAAGTTCTAAGATTATTATAGTTAATGCTAAAAGAAGTGTTAAGAGTAAAGACAATGTATTAAATATTTTATCCTTCACGCCTTTTTTCTTGACTTCCTCGTAACAGATAATATTTAACAATTAAGTAATTCTAAAAAAGGGGGAAAAATGTTACTTCAGGAATTAATGGATGAGAGGTTTATAATTATGGACCTTGCAGGAAGAACTAAGGATAAAGCAATAGAGGAATTAGCGGAGATATTTGTAAAAAATAACACAATAGAAGACAAGGATGAATTTGTCACTCTTGTCAAAAAGCGTGAAGAAATAGAATCAACAGGAATTGGTGAAGGAATTGCTATTCCACATGCGAGGTCAAATTCGGTGAAGGAATTAAGAGTGGCATTCGGAAGGTCAAAAAAGGGAGTGGATTTTAAGGCTTTGGACAGACGACCGGTATATCTTATATTTATGATAGCCGCACCTACTGAGTTGCGGAAACCTTATTTACAGGCGGTAGCCAAAGTGGCAAGGTTTCTCAAGTCAAAAGTGCTAAAAGAAGCGATAATTAAAGCTTCTTCACCGGAAGAGGTAATGGATTTAGTGAGAGATTTTGACGGTGTTATCCCTGAGGCTTTCAGAGTAAAAATAAAGGAAGGTAGAGTAATTTATAAAAAATAGAGTGTCTCTGAATTTAGGAGGTTAATATGAAAGTAGGATTATTAAGCGATTCGCATGGAAGTACACAATTTGTGGATGAACTTGTAGCATGGTTTAATAAACAAGGATGCGATAAAATAATACACTTGGGAGATGATTGGGAGGATGTGGCAAAGTGGATAGAAATAATAAAAATACCAGGTCTATTTAGCAACCTATATTCAGACCCAAAGGTGCCTAATAGACTGATATTTGAATTTGAGGGCTGGAACACGCTGTTAACTCATACAAAAGAGACACAAGAAAATGATTTACCTACTGACCTAAAGCCGGAAGAAGTGATAAAAAATAAGGAAGCTAATGTAATTCTTTATGGCCATACTCACATACCCGCTATTGAAAAAAAGGATGGCATTATTTACATAAATCCGGGGCACCTTAAACCTATGGATAAAAAGGGATATCCACCAACTTTTGCGATGATGGAATTCAAACAAGCAGCGCTGGGAGTTAAAATAATAGACTTCAAAACAAAAACTCCGCTATTCTCTAAATTCTTTGTGCAGAAATAAATTGTTTTATTGCATTTACATAGCTATCTGTAAGCCCAGCAAGCCGAAAAATTATTGCCTCTTTAACTCCTAATTCTTTGGCTATATTCAAATCTTCTGCTAATTGGTCAGGTGAAAGAAGGGGCTCCCATCCTGCTACACCAGTAGCTATACAACCCAATCCTATCTTAAACCTATTATCATATTTAGCTACGCCAGATTTGCATACTTCTCTTAATCTAATTAAACTACGCTGCCGTCCCAATCTTATTGCTTTCAAGCTTGTATAAACCATCTTAACTATATTTGCTTGGTTATTATCATAATGCAGACCCCAAAAACTTAACTTCTCATCATCGCCTGAAAGTTCCACAAGAGTGACGGGTAGCGGACTATTATCTATAAACTTTTTTATAAATTGCTTATTACGGTTAAAATTAAGTGCCTCGACCACATATAGCCAAGGTGCGTGGGCAGGGTTTTCCAAGTCCAACATCACATTTAGGGGCTTACCTGTTAGCTCATTAAAAGTACGCTGCAAAGCACTGCGAACAGAAAAAGGAGAAATCCAATAACCTTCCCACTTCTTCAAGACTATCCAATAGACTAATGGTATATTAGTCTTACTTTCTAATTTGCCAAATTCATCTAAACTATGTGCCGCAATATAGAGCTTAGTCGGAAAATCTATAAGATTAAGGCGAGCAAGAACTTGATTAGTAGGGAACTCTTCAAAAAAACTTATCTCCATAACGGACTAAACAAACCTAACGATTAAACTTTTGAACTTTGAGCTTTGGCATTGGGGTTTCTTTTGTGAAATTTAGTGTTTTAGTGATTTTTTCCGCGAATGCGGGATCCCGATTCCATCGGGAGTGGCAAGGTATTTGAACTTTGAGCTTTGGCATTTGGACTTTATTCTAAGATAGTGTCTATTTTCTGACGGAAGTCAGTTTCGGATAAAAAGCCAGTAGATTGGTCAACTATTTTGCCAGATTTGAAAATAATTATAGTCGGAATACTCTTTACCTTATAAGTAGATGCAGTAGTATAAGCTTCTTCTACATTGAGCTTACAGATTTTGACTCTACCTTCATATTCTTCTGCAAGTTTCTCTACAATAGGTGCTAACATACGACAAGGCCCGCACCAAGGGGCCCAAAAATTTACTACCACCGGGATAGCAGAACTTAGCACCTCATTTTCAAAATTACTATCACTTAATATAATCTCGCCCATCTTTACCTCCTATTTTCTTACCTTTTATTGTTTTATTCCTGCCGATGAGAGTCTCATCGGCATACTTCTTTCACTCATCGGCATACTTCTTTCACTTATCGGCATACTTCTTTCACTCATCGGCATACTTCTTTCACTTATCGGCATACTTCTTTTGCTCATCGGCATACTTCTTTCACTAATCGGCATACTTCTTTTGCTCATCGGCATACTTCTTTCACTTATCGGCACACTTCCTCATCTCTTTTCTCCCAAGTATTTTTCTACTGCTTATTATTAGGAATCAATCCAGTATAAATAAAAACGCCCTCAATGTCAATAGTTTTAATTTCACCTGTCTTAATTATTTTTTTGTAGTCATCCCTGATACTCTATCTTCGCCATTTAGTTGTTTGACATTTGAGTTTTTTTCATTTTAATATTAGATATTTTTATGTCTTTTGCCTCCGTAGTAGCCAGATAAAGAAAGGCACACCCATTAAAGATGTAATAACGCCAACAGGTAATTCAAAAGCTAATGTATTGCGAGCTACTATATCGGCAAGTAAAATAAGAATTACGCCTATAAAGGGAGAGACAATAAGTAGTATGCGATGGTCAGGACCTACAAGTTTGCGCGTAATATGTGGGACCATCAGCCCTATAAATCCAATAGCACCACAAAAAGCAACACAAAGCCCTATAAGAGCGGAAGTGAGGATGAAAATTTCTCTCTTTATGCGCTCAACATCTACACCCATTGTCATTGCTTCTTCCTCGCCAAGCGAAAGTATATTCAATTCGCGTGCTCTGCGAAGAATTAAGAGTAAAAGTATAATGCTAACTATAAAGACAATGCAGAAAATCTTAAACCCTATAAGCCCAAACATCATACCAAGATGCCCCATAAGTAAATAAATTATCTGTTCAAGTCCTTTTGAGGCGAGTGTCATCATAAGCATTACTAAACTACCTGTAAATGTGCCTACTACAATACCCGAAAGCAAAAGAGTATCACGCGGTATCCGACCTTGAAAAGATGCCAACCTATAAACAGCAAATATAGATACCAGAGACCCTAAGAACGCAAACAGTGGAATAGGTAAATTTAAGAGTAATGCACATACAGCACCAACGCAAGCACCACCGGATATGCCAAGTACATATGGGTCAGCAAGTGGATTTTGGAGTATCCCTTGCAAAGCTACGCCAGATGTGGAAAGTAAAAGCCCAGCAAATATGCCAAGAAGCAAACGCGGTAATCTGATGCCTAAAATAACTTCCTTAGGCACTTGTACTCCCATAGGTCCTGATATTAGGGAACAAAAACAAATAACTACAACAATAAGAGTTAATCCTCCAATTTTTATCCCCAATTTTGTCATACTACTTTTTTTTATGATAAGTCAATTCTTAAGATTCCATTACCTGTCTCATAAAATAATCTGGAAGAATATGGATAATTCTCCGGATAATCTATTCTTTTATCTATAAATGGATTGTTGTGAATATAATTTAATTTTTCACTAAATTTATGAGCCGAAATTATATTAAAATCATAAAATCCCGATTGCCAAATTTTATATTCTGGGTTTGATATCCTTCTATGAGGATATTCTTTAGACAAGGTCAAGGGACCTTGTCTACCCGTGTTTGGAGATAGAAGCGTATTCTGGGGTTGAATTATATTCTGGATAGATTGGATCATGCTATGGGTAGGTTGGGTCCCTTGACCCGACCTAATTTGTTTCCGTAATTCCAAAGACTCCAATATTCTTTTTGCAGAATGTGATTCTATTCCTTGCATTATCTTTGATATTGTTAAACTCTTATTTTCATCAACATCCCACCAAACTAATATATGAAAATGATCAGGCGTAATTACATAACCTACTATCTTAAACTTATA
The DNA here is from genome assembly GCA_016208615.1 of Candidatus Stahliibacteriota bacterium. Lineage (GTDB taxonomy): Bacteria > Hydrothermota > UBA3073 > JACQXS01 > JACQXS01 > JACQXS01. The sequence continues at coordinate 4,750 of JACQXS010000013.1, forward strand.
TTGTCTACGATAAAAGTCTAACTCCTCAATTAAAATGTCACAACAAACATTATCTGAGAAATAATAGATATTTTGATATGTTTTTGTTGTTACAAAATGCACCGTACCGTCATTAAATTTTGGTAAATTTCTATACATCCTTATTTATTTAGATATTATTTTTCTTATCTCTGTTCCCATTACATTCCACGAGTAATTCTCCGCAATAAGACGCGCCTTTTTGCCCATCTCTTCTTTATGTAGGTTGGTGATTAAAATTTTATCCATTATCTCTTGTGGGTCACGAGGATTGTTTATTATTACCCCACCATCTCCCACGATCTCTGATGCACCCGCAATTTTTGATACCACCACAGGAATTCCGCATGCCATAGCTTCAAGCACAGTCAGTCCAAAGGCATCAAATAAAGAAGGAAAAACAAATATATCTGCCGCATTGTATAATTCACATAGATTACTTCTATATCCTATAAAACGCACATTAGCTGGATAATCCATTACCTGCTCATTCACCCCACCAACTACAAGGAGAGTAAATTTTGGCTTATTTCTTATCGCATTAAACAAATACTTTAACCCTTTTCTACCCCACTGACTGCCAACAAAAATAAGTACATCACCGGTCAAATTTAACTGCCTACGAGTAATAGAACGCAATTTGGGGTCAGGTCTAAATTCATCTAAATCAACCCCAGGATAGACTACAAAAACTCTATTTTCCTTAACCTTATATCTCATTACGAGTTCTTGCTTTAATAGATTGGAAATCGCAACTACCGGAATATTACGACTGTAGAGTATTCTTTCAAGTATATATGGCACAATCACCCTTGCTCGCCAATAAATATAGCGGGATAGGGAGAGTGAGAAAAATAATTCTCCTTTTGCCAATAAATCAAGAGTTGCACGCTGAGATGTTACGGCAATAGACATTGAGGGAGTGAAATAAGTCACGCCCTCAGAAATAATAATATCATAAAGTGAACGCGGCACAATCAATTGAGCAAATAAAGGAAAAAGGTTCTTGGATATAATATCAGGACCACGAAGCTTGGGTATTTTATGAAACTTAATATCAGTCCCGCCGAAGCCACCGATGGAACGGGACAAGCGAGATTGGAGTTTATCCCGTTGAAAGCGGGACTCTGCTACAACAGTAGAGGCAAAAAGCTCCGCCCCTAATGAATTAACTAACTCGTATGTAAAGCGTTCAGTGCCACCTGTTTTAGTAGCCTCTACTCCGACAACTGCTATTTTCACACACTTATTTCAGAAGTATTAGCTTGCTTTTAGTACGATAATTACCCGCAGAGAATTTACAAAAATAAATCCCAGAGGATAGTTCTTTATGGTTATCAGTAGTGCCATTCCAGTTAATTGTATATTTACCGGGTTTTTCTTGCCTATCTATAAGTGTACATACTTCTCTACCACTAATATCATAAATCTTTAATCGCACCTGCACTGAAGATGGACAAGAATAATGAATAGTAGTCAATCCCGGTCGGAATGGGTTGGGTGAACTAAAAGAGAAGGCAAATTGAGTTGGTATTTCTTCTACCGCTGCTTCCTTAAACACTATACGCTTGACAAAGTCACCATATTGAATAAGTGGGTCATCACTATAATAGTGAATCCACACAGTCTCGGGCTCGGCGTTTTCAATCGCTACTTTGCCAATACCATTAATGATTTGAAATGAATCAGACGGGTCAATTACTACACTACTATTAGGAATTTGTTCTTCGCACCAAATATAGCACCAAGTAGTATATTGAGTAGGCAAATTATTATTATCAAGGGTTTTGAAAATCATAGTGTCAATTGCACCACCAACCATAGCAGTGTCAGGTACATCACTCCATAGTTTAGCTTCAAATTCTATACCATAAAAATCGAATGCCGTAGTAAGGGGTGGTTCACCTGATACATATATGGGAGCCAGATACACTACTCTTTCAGCTTTTGAATCTGTCATTTTAATAGTTCCCATACCTTTAATAATTGGGATAGAATCAGGATTACTTGACCACGATATACTTGTATCTCCGGGGTCAGAATACTCAATTCTTATTACTCCATTCCATGTAGTATCAATAGCAAAGCCAGCAGTCATGTCATAAATTGAAATTTGAACAGAATCCTTAACCATTACTTCACCCGGGATTGGCGGAGTAACAAGCCAAACAGCAGTACCAGAGGATACGAAACTGATACTATCTGTCCAAGGAGTTAAGCCGGCATTAGCTACCGAAATGGCTACTTTTTCAACCGAATCATCACAAAATTCTATCATTCCTATGCCTTTGGTAACTACAATATGAGTATCTGATGGAACTGCAAATCCCGTAAGTAGAAAATGGGCAGTGTCATTAAAGCATGTATCTACACGACTTGAGTCATCTACTGCCTTGATAGTGCCACTTACTTTATAGCCCGTAGAGAATTGGTTACCAGGAATGTCTAATACCCAATGAGTAGCAGAATCACCCGGTAATTCAAATGAGATATCAATTCCTTCATCAGGGGTATGACTGCCAAGATATTTATCAGAAGGTCCATCTCCGCCTTCCGCATCCTCAAAATATACCCCTACTCGCTCAGGCTCATTATCTATAACCCATGCTCTACCTATTCCATTTTGGATATGAATAATGTTTTGAGGTACACCAGTTCCGTATTCTAATGTTTGACAAGAACCATTATTATCATTTGCTTCAATCCATACCCAGCCATCATATGTAGGGTCAAGCGAATCATTTGCATCTACCGCATAGACATATAAAGTAACTGTATCATTTACCATAGCAGTACTCGGACCATTAGCATGAATTAAAATAGCTTGACCCGGTAATTTGAACCCATAACATAGCTTTTCATACCAGATGGGAGAAAGTTCCGGTATCCCTGAGGGTATAGTTTGGATTATTACTCCTGAATCTGCTTCGGTTTCTTTAAGCATAAAAAATGCAATGCCACCTGTTAGTGTCTGCGGTCCTGAGGGATGAATAGAGGCAGATGAGCTTCCCATAATATCAAAAACTTTAAACTCTACATTAGAAGTGTTGTTATTAGGGTCAGGACCATCAGTTGCTGGTGCTATAGCTAATGCGAGTATATTTTTATCTACTCCTATGGTCCCGTATGTACCGCTAAAACTCATAGATATAATCATTGTTGACTGGTCGGAGGGAATTACATCTACTTCAAAAGTGTCAGGCAAGAGGTCGCCAAAATTACTGGTAGCTATAAGTGTAAGATGCTCTGTCGTAGTGTCATCAAGAAATATATGGGCTTTACCATAAATAAGAGTACACTGAACCGAATCACTACTACCAGTCATTATGTCAGAAACCATAGCTGAGCTATCAGGGGTGCTTTCAATTACTTTTATGTTCACTCGCGTGGGGTCAAAGAAATCACCATAACCCGGAACTATATGCCCTAAACTATCGGCTACTTTTACAATATATCTTGCGCCCCAACCGCCACCCACATTTGTTCTTATGGGACCTTCAATTACAATTCGTGTGGCAACAGTTCCTGAGGTATCAATTGTATATGGAAGTGGGTGAGTGGGCTTTAAACTATCACGCGGTATAGCCCAGACAATAAGATTTTCAGCTTCAGTATCTCTAATCCATAGTGTTACTTGACCATTATCCAATTTGATTGAAGTAACTGGATTAGCGGTGTCTGGTAACCCATATGGAGGTAGGGAAGGATAGAATTTAGATGAATTATTAAAATACTCTTCTACTACTTTCAAATCCACTGTATCCTGATAGTTTGTATCTCTTACATTTCCCGTCGTATCTGTTGCGGTTCCCGGTATCTTGGCTTCTATCCAAATAAGCCCATACCCATTCGCACCAACTTTTGGCTCAAACATCCCTGACCCACCCGCAAGATATGTTGCGTAATCCGGTGCACCTTTGGCGGATTTTAGTTTCTGGGAGATGGATTTTTGCAACCAACTCTCCTTTTGATGTTCCCACATTGCCTTAGCCTTCCCGACCCGTTCCGTCTCGGGACAGGTTTGTATCCCGCTAATATCAGAATGTACAACCCCAATCGTAAATAGGATACCCCATATCAACATAAAAAATCTCCTCAACATACACGCCCCCTTTTTAATCAAAAATCCTAAATCCTAAGCTCTAAATCCTAAACAAACGAAGTGATGTAATCATCAAACGAAGTAATGTAATCATCAAACGAAGTAATGTAATCATCAAACTAAGTGATATAATCATCAAACTAAGTGATGTAATCATCAAATCCCAATTCCCAAAACCATCTATATTTAATTTAAACTTTCTTATAAACTTGCACTTGAACTTACTCTTAAATTATATGGTGAAAATATACACTTGTCAAGATAAAAATTAGCACACATAGCTACCATCACTCCATTATCGGTACAAAGTTTAGGATTAGGAAAATAAGCGTCTATACCTGTATTTTTAAGTTTTTGCCGTAACCGAATATTGGACGCTACTCCCCCGACTATTCCTACTCTTTTAATCTTAAAATCTGTGGCTGCTTTAATCAATTTGGCTATCAATGAATCCACTACCGCCTCCTGAAAACTTGCCGCTATATTTGACTTCTGACTTCTAACTTCTGACTTCTGACTTTTGAGATAATATAGGACAGCTGTTTTTAATCCACTGAAGCTGAAATTATAGCCAGGGACATCGGCTCGTGGAAAATTTATAGCCGTAGGAATGCCAGATTTAGCAATCTCTTCAATTATCTGTCCACCCGGATATGATAGTCCAAGCATTTTTGATACTTTATCAAACGCTTCACCCGCTGCATCGTCTAATGTTGTGCCTATACACTTATATTTACCCTTTTCTTCAACAATAATAAGCTCTGTATGACCACCAGAAACTACAAGAGCAATAAAGGGGTATTCAATTTCGTGCTCAATAAAGAGAGAAAATATATGTGCTTCTATATGATTTACACCATAAAAAGGAATAGAAAGAGCATAACTAAGTGATTTGGCAAAACTTAAACCTACAAGCAAACTACCTGTAAGCCCCGGCCCAAATGTAACTCCAATACCGGATATATTTTTAAGTCCAACTTTATCAATTGCTCTATCCACGATATTACTAATCTGCTTAATATGGTCACGGGCAGCAAGTTCAGGAATTACACCTCCATATTCCGAATGCAAGACTTGCGATAAAACTATATTAGATAAGATATTATTACCATTTATGCAACCCGCACTCGTATCATCACAAGAAGTATCCATTCCAAGAACTATCATAAATTATGGGGATTTAAGAATCACAGTAACAGAATCTACAGAAGTTTTTACGCCCTCAGGAATAATGAGTGATACTTTTAATGTAGCTGGTAATTCAATAGGTGGGTGGATTTCTGTGGTAGAAATTTGGGATATAGGATTGATAATAGATGCAGCACCTGAAATGCCTATAACCTCAGGAATTGCTTGAAAACTACAAGATGATGAAATTAAATTAGGCATTACTTTGACAGATTTTTTAACCTTCTCTTCTACCCGCATAACAAAACTCTTGGGAGTAGGACCGGATACTACTGTGAGTTTGGATTCCGAAGGTAATTCAATTTCATCTTTTGTAAGGTCTATTCTTTTCCAACCAAGTTCATTATCACTTAAGTCTATTAGTATTTTCGCACTACCTCTAAACCGTAAAAGTTCCTTACCCTTACCTCTAATTTTTACTTTTACTGATGGAGGGGGCAATTTAGTGATAAGCAAATTGCTTCCTAAATCAATATATTGGATAGGTACTATAATTGTGGTTTCGTATGTCCGTTCAGTTATTACATGGAACCAGAATAAAATAGCCGTAAGTAAAGATAGAACTTTTAACCCCAAATTTACTTTCAACTTACGTATAAAAGTCATCTAATTTGATATTTGATTTATCACTGGGAGGCAGGGATTTGAACCCCGATACCAGGATCCAGAGTCCTGTGTCCTGCCAGTTGGACGACCTCCCAAATTAAAATAATTATACAGCATAAAATATCTCTGTCAACAATTTTTTTCTTGACAAGACTTAATCTATTAATATAATTTTGTCCAAGGGGGTGTGTTATGAAAAAGGGAATGTTTAGTTTAAGTATATTGGGGGTTATCCTATTACTATCTGAAAATGTAATGGGGGTACCAAACTATGCCGGAGAAAAGGGGCTAAAAAATATATTATCTGCAAATCCGGAAAGGGCAGGTAAGTTTAATTACAATATTGGATTTCTTTGTATATACTGAGACAGGAACAGAAGATAGGTGTTGGATTGGAGATATATTACTTGGAATGGGCTTTTCATTTACAGATTTTTTGAGCTTAAATGTATATTCTGCATTTCTTATAGATGTGGCAAGAACAAGTATTAATAATGAAGGGTCAGGAGCGGTAAGTTATGGAATGGGAGATACTTATCTTGGAGTAAAGTTCACGCCAACTAAAATTGCACATCTGTTTTCACCTGAATTCTCAAAGGTATTTGATTTTGGAATTTATCCAGTGGTGAGTTTTGCTACGGGAGAAGAAAGAGAGGGGATGGAAATTCGGTGCGCTCATGATACTGTGTTTGGTGAGCCTTGTAGAATACAGGAAGGAGGGATTCATCGGTTCTATACTGCGGGTAGTTTGACTTCTGGAGTTAAGGGGCTTATGACTTTTAATATACAAACAGAACCCCAACTATCTATTCATATTAATGGTGGGTATGTGAGTTATCCCAATCCAAGTATTGCGAGTAAAATTAGCTACGGGATAGGATTAGAATGTATTTATCCTAAATTCGCACCTTTTGTTGAGCTTTATGGAGAAGAGAGAGAAAGTAAAGAATATAATGATGGCGGACTATTTGTATCGCCAGGATTACGGTTTGAAAGTGCAGAAGATGTATGGATAACATTAGGAATGGACTTTAGGTTGTCAAGCTTAAAAGACGAATACAACAATAAAGAAT
>JACQXS010000013.1:11757-19220 GCA_016208615.1 Candidatus Stahliibacteriota bacterium
AAGAATATCATATACATGGGGGGTTTGGGAGTGCACCGGATTGGGTATTTAATCTTAACATTTCGCAGGGTTATGATTTTAGACCGCTTCCACCTATTGGTAATGCTGTGATTGCGGGTAAAGTAATGGACGAGAACAGTAATCCTGTTAGGGCGGTGGTATTTTTCTCAGATACTAATGTAACCACGGATATAGGGGGTATGTATAAAATTGAACTCCCACAAGGAAATGTAATAGCGTATGCAGCACCGGTAAATAAAAATGCATATCTACCATCTGAGGAGATTACAAAATATATAGCAGGCGGAGAAAAAGAAACGATTAACTTTAGGGTTAAAAGTAAGCCTAAGATAGAAGAAAAACCTGCTATATTAACGGGCAGAGTAACGGATAAAATGAGTACCGCGGGCTTGAGTGCTACTATTTCATTTCCGGAGACTTCGTTCCCTTCTTTGAAAAGTGATATATCAGGAATATATAGAACTGAACTCCCAACAGGTACATATGTGGTTAAGATAGAGAAGGAAGGCTATACTCCACAGACTCATCCTGTAGTTTGCAAACAAGGAGGTACTATAGTATTAGATGTGCAATTATTTTCGCCTCCTCGTGGTGCTACTATTGCAGGTAAAGTAGTTGACTATGCGTCTCGCAAAGGGATTGCAGCTACTATAAGTTTCCTTGGTGCAACTATACCGGATATTAAGACAGATATAGAGACAGAATTTTGAGCTTAATAGTGCAGTAATTTTGCCCTCGTCATACCCCGTACTGGATGATGCAGTATCGCTACTTAAAAAACATCCTGATGTGGTAGTTGAGATTGGGGGCCATACCTGTTCAATGGGAAGCGATGCTCATAATCTTAATTTATCGCAACTACGGGCAGAGTCAGTAAGGACATATCTTGTGCAACAGGGGATTTCGGCTCAAAAATTGCAGACACGAGGTTATGGTGAAAGTATGCCTATGGCAACTAATGCAAATGAGGCAGGTAGGTCATTAAATCGGAGAATTGAATTTCGTATTATTTCTCAATAATGATAATAGGAATTGATGCTATGGGGGGCGACGCCGCTCCCCAAACGGTTATAGATGCAGTTAGAGAAATAGAGAAGAGCCAACTACAATTAACAGAGGATAATAAGTTTGATATAGTTCTCATAGGAGATAAAGCACAGCTTAGTGGTAAAGTAGCGGATTCTAAAATTATACACGCTCCAACAGTTGTTGGAATGAAGGAGCATCCCGCCGAAGCTTTTAAGAAAAAAGATTCTTCTATTGCAATAGGGACACAACTTTTGAGCCAGGGTAAAATAGATGCTTTTGTAGGTGCGGGTAATACGGGAGTATATGTTATGTTCGGTGTGCTTGAATTGGGAAGGATTAAAGGAGTGCGTAGGCCTGCACTTGGTATATTTATACCGAGCAAAAGTGGAGCTACATTTGTGCTTGATGTAGGGGCAAATGCAACCGTAAAAACTGAAGACCTTTATCAATTTGGAGCTATGGGTACTTTGTGTGTAGAAGGAATTACAGGCAAAAAGAGTCCTTCGGTCTCTATTCTTTCGGTAGGTGAAGAAGAAGCAAAGGGAAGCCCAACGACAAAAGAAGCATATCAGTTGATGCAAAGCTCGGGACTTAATTTTTTGGGCAATATTGAGGGACACCAAATACTTGATGGTATATCGGATGTTGTGGTATGTGACGGGTTTGTAGGGAATGTACTGCTTAAATTTGCTGAGGGTATTGTTGAATTCATTACTTCATTAATTAAAAACACAATAAGTAGTTCATTACTTACAAAATTCGGTGGCCTACTTATTAGGAATACACTTAAAAAACAGTTTGCAGTGATGCGTTACCAAAAGTATGGAGGTGCACTATTACTTGGAGTAAAGGGAGTAACAGTAATATGCCACGGAAGGTCAAATCCTGAAGCTATCTGTAATGCTGTCTATACTGCGGCAAGATATGTAAAGTCGGGAGTTAATGAGAGAATAGAGCAATATTTTAGTACCAATAACCAAACACCAATAACTGCATAAGATGTGGATTTTAATATTCTGTTTAATTAATACAGATACTATGACACAGTCATCCATGGTGTCTGTAAAAATAAAGAGAGGTGAATCATTAGCTCAAATAACATCTAAACTTTATTCAGCAAATATAATTAAGCATCCTTTTTGGTTTAAGGTGCGAGCTAAAATAACAGGAAACGAGAATAAAATTAAAGCAGGGTATTATGTTTTTAATAAATCTACCTCTATTAGGAAGGTTTTGTGGACACTTATTTCAGGTAAGAGTGTAGAGGTGAGGGTTATGATTCCAGAGGGTGCTACCATTAAAGAAATTGTTGATTTGCTTGCGGGTGAGTGTGATATAGATACAGAAAGATTTAAACAATTAGTTTATGATACTATATATGTCAGGAAATTAGGAATTGAGTCCCCTTCTCTTGAAGGGTATCTATTTCCTGAAACTTATTTAATTCCGTATGCGGATATGCCTGAGGAAATAATACCCCGAATGGTAAGGCAATTTTTTAGTGTATTTACGCCGGAGATGAAAGAGAGGGCAAAAAAGGTAGGGCTAAAAAATATGGAGGAAGCAGTAATTTTAGCTTCTATTATTGAAAAAGAGGCAGTATGTGAAAAAGAGAAGCCAATTATATCAGGGGTATATCATAAACGATTGAAGAGTAAATTATTCCTTCAGTGTGATGCTACTATTCAATATATTTTACCAAACCGCAAACCTAATCTCACTTATTCAGACCTTAAAATCCAATCCCCATATAATACTTATTTACACAGGGGTCTTCCGCCTACTCCTATAGCGTCGCCGGGCAAAAGCTCTATTATAGCGGCATTGTGGCCAGAGAAGACGGATTATTTATATTTTGTAGCCCGTGGTAATGGGACACATATATTTTCAAAAACATTAGCTCAACATAATATTGAAAAGTCAAGAGTAAAAAATCAAAAGTGAAAAATCAAAAGTCAAAATTTCTACTACTGGCTACTTGCTACTGGCTACTTACTACCGGATTATGGGCAGAAATGATTGTAGGTATTGAGGTAAAAGGAGCTAAAACAGTTGACACTGGCATTATAATTTCAACATCAGGATTAGAAATAGGAGATGAGCTAACTCCAATAAATATAAAAAAGGCAATAGAGCAAATATATAATACTAAATTATTTGAAGAAGTAAGTATTGAACAAGAAAAACAGGGTGGAGGAGTAAAGCTTGTAATTTATGTTAAGGAATGCCGAGTAATATCTAAAGTTGAGTTTGAAGGGAATAAGAAATTTAAGTCTGATAAGCTAAAAGAAATATGTGAAGTAAAAGAAAAATGGACCTCTTCTCCGTCTGCTATCTTTGATGGGAAGGCAAAAATCAAACAAGCATATGAGAAAGAAGGATATTATTTAGCCGAGATTACGACAGAAACAAAAGAAGAGGGTGAAAAAATTAGTGTCAAGTATTTAATTGATGAAGGAAAACGAGTGAAAATTAGAAAAATTAATATTATTGGAAATAATGCAGTTAGTGACAAACAGATTAAATCAAAGCTAAAGAATCGTGAAAAATATTGGTGGGCTTGGAGTGGTAAGTTTAATAAAGAGGAGTTTGAAGGAGACCCGGATAGGATTACAGAGTTCTATCATAATAATGGATATCCTAATTGTAAGATTATAGGTACAAAAATAATACCACAAGAGATAATAGTATTACGAAATAATAAGTGGGTAAAAGAAAACAAAGAATGGATAACTATAGAGATTGAGGTTGAGGAAGGTGAGAAGTTTTACTTTGGGGAGGTTAAGTTTGAGGGGAATGAAGTATTTGAAACTAAAGAATTGATAAAAGGGGTGAAGTTTAAGAAATATGCCCCATATTCAAAATCAAAGCTGTCAAAGGTTATGGAGTGGGTTTATGGCATATATAGCGATAAAGGATATCTTTATCTTGCTGTTGACCCTGTTGAGAGCATCAAAGATTCAATAGTCAACATTACCTATAAGATGCAGGAAGGTAAGCCGGCAAGGGTACACAAAATACTAATTCAGGATAATGTGAAGACACACGAAAAAGTTATCCGCCGAGAGCTTACTATTTTACCTGGTGAAATATTTTCACGCTCCAAACTTATAGTTTCGCAGCGTAAAGTGTTTAATCTGGGATTTTTCAAAAATATATTACTGGATACAAGACAGGCAAATCCTGAAGGTGATATAGACTTAATCATTAAAGTAGAGGAAAAAGAAGCCGGTACAGCTTCACTTGGAGCAAGTTATTACCCAAATTATGGGATTGTAGGTAATCTATCATTAAGTGCGCCCAATTTTAGGGGTCAGGGTGAGCTTTTTTCTATTACTGTAGAGAGGGGAAAAGCGATAGAAAATTATGCCCTAAGCTATACTAAGCCGTGGATATTTGATACCCCGCTAACAGGAGGAATGGGTTTATATCATACATTTGAAGGTAGATATTGGTATAAATTGCAAAAGACGGGCGGTAATATTAGCGTAATAAGAAATGTGCCTCTATTTGACTTTACTAAAGCTCGTATGTCGTATAAACTTGAAAACATAAAAGTCTATAATGTTACAGATGCTTCTCTCTTGTCACGGATGGCACAAGGATTAAAAAGTGCAATTACTTTTGGGATTAACAGGGATTCACGCGACAACTTTCTTAATCCTACCACAGGGATGCGAAATGATGCGGAATTTGAGTTTTCGGGCGGATTGCTTGGCGGTGATATACATTACAATAAACAAGTCTTTGAATCTTCCACTTATCATACCCTGTTTTGGAAATTTGTGCTTGGTTTAAGGGGGCAGTTTGGGTTCTTAAATGAATATGGGACATCACAAGCTGTATATGAAAGGTTTGTGCTTGGTGGGATAGGGAAATGGGGACTCAGGGGATATAAGGATTGGACAGTGGGGCCAATGATAGGAAATGAAGTAATAGGTGGGAAATTTGCTTCTCTTTTTAGTATTGAAGCCAAAATAGCATTCCCAAATAACATCTATCCACTTGTATTTTTTGATGCCGGTAGTGCTTGGGAATCTTTTAGTGATGCAAATTTACAGGACTTAAAGCGTGGAGCGGGGGCGGGATTTAGAATAGAAATACCTATGATGGGGTTGGTGGGGTTTGATTTGGGATATAGAATAGACCCGACACCCAAACAACCTTATAGGGGATGGGAGTTTCACCTACAAATGGGGAGGACATTCTAAAATGAATATCAAATATCAAATATCTGTTTTCTATTTTCTGTTTTCTGTTTTCTGTCTTGCGGGATGTGGTAAGAAACAGCCAATTGGATACGATATAATAGCACCAAGGGCGGGTGAGATTAAAATTGCAACCGCTGAAATTATATCGCCCTATATCACTTATTCAGAGTTCGTAAATAGGAAAGGGGTAAAGGATTTATTTGCAGGTAAGGAGAGTAGTTTTGAGGCAATAGCTTTTGTACATTTTAAGTTTGAGTCTCTTCAAACTGCTGAATCGTTATTGGTTATAGGAAATGATTCAGGTGATATATTTGTGTGCAAGGTGTTAGATTCATTAGACATAGACTCGGTTAATTGGAGTTCTCGTCCGCAATTGGAAGTAATAGATACTTTGGAAATTAAAATGGGCGATACTTGTAAGGTTGGGATTGAAGGTTGGGGTGAGGATACAACTTTTAATATCGGATTTATGGGAAGTGATAAAATAGTAAGTTTTAACTCTATACGGATGAGTATAAATGGAGATTCCATTCCACAAGGACCAGTGAATTTTACTTATATTGATACGAGCTATTTATCGCAAGATTCAATCCCCGATTCGCTTACCTTTATTGAAACAGGGGCATTCGCAACTAAATGTACTCTATATTTAGCCGTATCTGTGATTGATAGTGTATCACCGGATTCTGCTGATACTGTGTGGGTAAAGATAGATTCATTGACCGATTCGTTAAGAGAAGCATTTTCGCTTGATAGCAATACTATTAATAAGGCGAACTTCCAAATAATAGTTGATACTTTGCGTTCTTATCAATGGAATATAGGAATTTTTGCCCAATATGAAACAGAACAGGGTAAAGTGCTTTCAAATACTGCAACTATACAAAATGGAACTTTGGCATTAGATTTTAAGCCCATAATTGATAGATGGTTTAGGAAGGGTAAAAGGTTGTGGATTGTAATGGAGAGTAGCTCATCGGAGATATCGCGAGTAGTATTAGTGCCAAAATTAGCTACCCTTTCTATTGTATATACTTTACCTCCCAAAGCAAGAGAATGAAGACTATATATAAGGATTGTAAAAAGCAAATTGCAAAAAGCAGAATGCAACTTGTAAAATGCAGAATGCAAAAAGCAAAAAGCAGAAAACAAAAAAAAAAAAGCAAAAAGCAACTTGTAAAATGTGAAATGCAAATTGTAAAAAGCAAAAAGCAAATTGCAAAATGTGAAATGCAAATTGTAAAATGTGAAATGCAAATTGCAAAAAGCAAAAAGCAAATTGCAAAATGTGAAATGCAAATTGCAAAATGTGAAATGCAAATTGCAAAATGTGAAATTGAGCCTAACGAACTAAATGATGCCAAAATAAAAATCATATTCCTTTTTGTTTTCTGTTTTCTGTCCTCTGTTCCCTGTTATGGTTATTCTATATTTTCAAGTGCGGGATTGGGTGAGCCAGTTTATACATCGGATGCAAAAGAACGAGGGATGGGAGGAGTATTTAAGTTTGATACCTATAAAGATTTAGCTTTTGAGTTTTCTACTTTAACTGAGGCAATTGATACAGATGGTAAGGCGACTAATTTTGACCTCACATTACCGCAGTTTAGATTTTCTCTTCCACTACCCAAGTCAATGGCGATAAATGTAGGGTTAAATGAGGTATTGAACTTGAATTTTGATATCCAAGACAATTGGCAAAAGTGTGCCGGTGACTCAGTGCAACATAGAATTACAGGAAAAGGAAGTGCATCAACGGGAAAAGTAAGCGTCTGTAAAACGCTAACACCTGTATCTATTGAAGTAGGTGGGTTCATTGTATTTGGCTCTGCTTTTGAAGAATGGATAACTGATTTCGGTACTATAACTGATACACGGGATGTAATAAATATGAAATTCAATGGTCTTGGGGGAATGGGGACTGCTTTACTTGATATGGGCAAAATCAACTTAACGGCAAACTACTTTTCATCCTCTCGTCTTACTGCAAAGACTAATTTACCTCAAAGACTTGCTACTTCTCTTATCTTTGCGCCTACGGAAAAATTTAGAATAGGAGCGGCGATTACGAGGTGGCAATGGGAAAAGCCATTTACACCAATGCAACTTAACCAATCAACCAAAAACCAATTAACTAATATCAGGCTAAAGCAATCTAACATACAAAGAACTTCTGACTTCTTAATTCTTAATTCCTAATTC
>JACQXS010000110.1 GCA_016208615.1 Candidatus Stahliibacteriota bacterium
TCCAAAAGTTCTTGTCCATAAAGTATCAGGTGCCTGAGCATATAGATTTGTGTGAAAGATTTCCACCCCTTGAACCCCTACTAATAATGAAATAGCGATAAATAATCTCTTCATCTCTCCTCCTTTTTTATAGACTTTAGACCATAGACATTAGACCAAGCAATAAATCCAAAATCCTCCCGCCACAGCGGGATCCCGAAGAAAGCGGGACAAACTCAAAACTCCAAATCCCAATTCCTAAAAACCTAATAAGCTAATAAGCTAATAAGCTAATAATCTAATAAGCTAATTCCTAAATACTATTAGCAATGACAAACTTTTGTATCTCGTTAGTGCCTTCGTAGATTTGTGTAATTTTAGCATCGCGGAACATCTTTTCAATAGGATACTTTTCTGTACAGCCCGCAAGATTAAAAATTTCTACCGCCTTTGTCGTCACTTCCATCGCTACATCAGATGCAAAAAGCTTCGCCATTGCCGACCACTTAGAGATATCACGAGCCCCAGAGTCCGCATATCTTGCCATAGCATAAACAAATGCCCGGGCTGCCTCTACTTTTGAGACAAGCTCGGCTATCATAAATTGAGACCTTCCAAAGTCTATAACTTTTTTATAGCGCATAAGTTCATCAATTGCTCCTTGTGCTACGCCTACGGATAATGCTCCTACACCCGGTCTTGTATAATCAAAAGTCCGCATAGCTACTAAAAAGCCCGCACCCTCCCTGCCAAGTAGATTTGAGACAGGCACAGAACAATCCTCAAATATAAGTTCAGCCGTATTAGATGCCCTGATGCCAAGCTTATCTTCTATTTTGCCAATTGAAAAACCCGGCATCCCTTTATCTACAATAATAGCCGACATTCCTCTTGCCCCACGGGCAGGATTAGTGGAAACAAATATACTAAACACATCAGCGACGCCACCATTTGTTATCCACTGTTTAGTGCCATTTAGAATATAAAACTCCCCGTCTTTTACAGCTTTTGTCTTTACAGACGAGGCGTCAGACCCGGCTTCTGACTCAGTGAGGCCAAAACTTGCTAATGTACCCGTAGCTACTTTGGATAAGTATTTGGACTTTTGCTCTTGATTACCGAATAGAATTATAGGTGTAGAAGCAAGAGCGGTGGCAGCGTATGCAGTGCCTACACCTGCACATGCGCGTGCCAGTTCTTCAACCACAAGACATAAGTCCATTATTCCTGTTGCCGTACCACCATATTCGGGGGGGATAAATATCTTGAATAACCCCGTATGGGCAAGTTCTTGCATAATTTCCTGTGGAAATTTATCCTCCTTATCCATTATGGAGCGTTGGGGGATTACCTTTTCGGTAACTATCCTTTTGGCAATCTCTTTTAATCTACGCTGTTCAGCAGAAATAAAATAATCCATATATCAAAAATAACTATAAGATGTAAGCAGTAATGATTTTAGCCGGAGCTGATGAGTCTCTGGCTCAAATCTTAATTCTTATTGAAAATCCCGCTTGTCCCGCTCCAGCGGTGAACTTGGCGGAACTACTTACAACTTATATCTTCTTTTTGGCTAAGTATTCTTTTTCCCACTCTTCGTGAGTAAGCCGCTCTATTTCTTCACCATAGTGAATTAAGCCCTCACGATAAGTAGTATCTTCCAATGCCTCTTTTGCTTCATCATTTATTGGATGTGCAGAGGTAGATTTCAATATTTTATGCAAATCCGCATGATGGTCTCTCATTGGGCAGGGACGAAACCAATTACCTATTTTATCTGCTGGTTGTTTATATCCATACTCATCCTGCCATTTACGAATAGACTTAAATAGGTCTGAATTTATTATCGTATCCAGATTACCCCCACTTTCATACACTTGTTTAATATTATGAACTGAGTAGGGAATAAAAACGCACGGCATTATATTGGTATTCCAGTCGATGTAAAAGTAGCCACCTCCCCTTGCAGCACAAATACAGCCATCAGATGAAGTACCAGAGTTCCAAAAGTCGGCGATAAAAATTTTACGCTCCTTCACTAACTCCCATTCTTTATTAAGCAAGTGGACTCTTTGTTCAGCAGTAGGTAAGTGTTCAAGGGTAAAGCCCCTACCTATTGGCATATAGTGGAAAATCCAGCCATAAATTGCACCTTGCTCTTTGAAATAAAAATCTATAAACTCGGGCGATGTAATCAAATCTGTATTGTGCTTAAATGCGGTTATACTAATCCCAAAAGGTACGCCCGCATCACGCAAATTTTTCATCGCCCTTACAGTTTTTTCAAATACATCAGGGCCGCGACGCTCGTCGGTTTCCTTTTTTAGTCCCTCAACCGAGATAGAAGGAGTAATGTTCCCAAGGTCTGCTATCTCTAATGCCATACCTTCGTTTATTTTAGTGCCATTAGTGTACATTAAGAAAAAGCAATCCGAGTGCTTACGCGCTATGTCAAGAAAATTATGACCTTCACTCTTGTAAATCAATGGTTCACCACCTGAGATGACGAAAAAGTTTGTCCCCCACAATTCTTTGGCTTCACTTATTATTTTGTCAAATAGAGAATAGGGGAGAGTACCCAATCCCGCATTTGCAGATGCATAACAACCGACACACTTTAAGTTACATACCCCGGTCGGCGAAATAGTAATAAAAAAAGGTGGCTTAAAGCCGTGGCTCTTGATAAACTCCCGACGCTTGTAAAAGCCACCAAAAAATACATTCCCCAAAAACCCAGAAAATAAACCCCGTGCAGATTTGCTTGAGATATTACCGCTTTCAAAGGCCCTATTTATAGAAGCAATCATCGCCTCACCCATTGCATATTTATTCTCTTGTGCCTTGAGGGGTCTTTTGTCTGCGTTAATAAGAATTAGGTCTTGGTACATTCTATTAGACATTTGGTTTAACAAAAACTTTCTTGCCGCGGGATTAAATGCGGCTATTTGACCAAGTTTTACAAGCAAATTAACTGAAATTAATTCCATTGCTAAATATTAAATCCTAAACTCCAAAATGTCAAGTCTTTTATCCTGTAAAATGTTAATAGCCATCACAAAATGTTATATCTTATTCAATTCTTTTCTTTCGTAAGTAGTTCTTTCGTGTCTTATAGTAGTAGATGGCTTAATTTCTTCTTCTATGAGTTCGCTCAGCCTTTTTATGCCTTCACTTATTTTTTCTAACGACGGATACGAAAAATTGAGCCGCATCGTATTTTTGACCGACCTATCGTGGTAAAAAGCAGATCCTATCACATATGCTACATTCTTTTGCAGTGCGCGGGATAGCATTTCTTCTGTGTCCATATAATCAGGTAAGGTAAGCCACAAAAATAAGCCCCCACGAGGTTCTGTCCATTTTAGGTCAGTAAGTCCCAAAGGAGTTAAATATTTATCCAGTGTGTCTAACATAAATTCTCTCTTTTCACGATAAACCGAGACTATCTTGCCAATATGTTCGTCAAGTGCTCCACCTTTTAACATTTCGCATAATAATGCTTGATTAAAAGGCGAAGTACATAAATCAGTAGATTGCTTGGCGGTAACTAATTTATCTATGATTTGCTCACCTGCTATAGCAAAACCAAGCCGCATCCCTGGACAAAAAACCTTGCTGAATGTATAGAGCATCATCACTCTACTACGCCCAGCTATTGAAAAGATAGAGGGAAGTGTCGCACCTTCATATTTTAACTCACGATAAGGGGTATCTTCTAAAATTAACAAATCATACTTCTCGGCAAGAGCTGTCAATTGTTCTCTACGATTTAGTGACATTGTAACGCCTGAGGGATTTTGAAAATCAGGTACAGTATAGATAAGTTTAATCCTACTCATTTGTGGCTTATCCATTGCTTTTAACTTAGCTGCCAATATATCAACTTGCATACCATCATCGTCAGTGGGTATTCCAATAAATCGTGCCCCGTATGATTGGAGAGCATCAAGACCTCCAAGATAACTGGGCATCTCTACTATGACAATATCACCAGGGTCTATGAAGATTTTGCTCACCAAGTCAAGCCCCTGCTGTGAAGCAGTAGTTATAAGTAATTCATTCTCCTTGATATGGATTCCCTCTTTTTGGGCAAGCCGTTTTATGATTTGCTGGATTAGAGGTGGATATCCTTCTGTAGGTCCGTATTGTAAAACCTTATCAGCATCAGTTTTTAAGATGGATTTTGTTGCTTCACTTACAAA
>JACQXS010000014.1 GCA_016208615.1 Candidatus Stahliibacteriota bacterium
TACCACCTATTTTATCCGCCTCGTAATCCGGGAACTGATTTAACCATAATAGATTAGCCAAGAGAAAGCCCATAGGTATAGAAACTATAAATACCTCCATCGTAATCTTGCCCACCTGCACATAATAAGACCCAAGCACAGGCAATACTCCACAAGCTATACCAACTGCTATCTCTCCCAATCCTCTATAGCTAAACCTGAAAGGTGGGGCAGTATAAAAATAGCCCGCCAATATACCTATAGCTCCCAAGACTAATATAAAAGTCCCTACTTTTAATACCAGATAAATCCCTATTATAGCTGCGATTGCGTAAGCTATAAATGCACCTATGAGCATAGAACGAGCAGATAGTAATTTCTCCTGTATCACATGACTGCCACCACCAAAAGGATTATTCTCTTTATTTATATCATCTGTGCCTGTCCAATCTGCGTGGTGGTCAAAATAGTCATTAGCTAAATTAGTTCCCGCATTGATAGCCGCCACGCCCAATATAGTAAGAATAAGATATGTAAGACTGAACCTTCCTTCCCTGCTCCAAGCCATAGCCGCACCTAATATACCAGGCATTGCCGTGGCTACGAAAAAAGGCGCCCTCATCGCCCTAATCCATAACTTAATCCTCATCTTTTTACCCCTCCTTTTCAAATTTATCTTTCCCTACTCTACATATAGGACATACCCAGTCATCTGGCAGTTCTTCAAATGGTATTCCCGGCTTTATTCCAGAATCAGAGTCGCCTTTTTCCAGGTCATATATATACCCGCAAACTGTGCAGATATATTTTCTCATCTCTTTCTCCTTTTTTTGAGTTTCGTTTTTAATATATGTTGGGGCTGTTTTGGGAGCTGTGCTTCGCTAAAAGTCTTGCTTTCCTGAATAAATTCGTGAGTTAAGTTCTGTTTGTTTATACACACGGCTATCTGAGGGGGTTCAGCAGTTACTTGGAAAACTGTATTTGCGATTTGTCCATTAAAGCTACTTTCTTTCTTAGATCTTATCACATATACACCATACCCTATTTTAAACAAAGCATTGGATTCCACAAACACCTCCTTATGTTTTTAGTCAGTCAAGCCAGCATTGCTTTTATATCTTCCTTTGGCTCACCTATAAGTCTTATATCATAGTTAGCTTTAAGTACCTTCAGAATGTCATCGTTCACCCAAGCCGGGATTATAGGTCCGAGATAAATGCCTTTTATACCAAGCGAAAGAAGACTCCATAGAACGGCTACTGCCTTTTGTTCTGTCCAACTCAATACTAAACTGAGTGGTAGTTCATTCACTCCAACTTCAAAGAGTTCGGTAAGTGCAGATACAACTTCAATTGCTACTATTGAATCATTACACTGACCTAAATCTATGAGTCTTGGAATGCCTTCTATCTCTCCAAGAGCTAAATCGTTGAACCTGAACTTACCACAAGCAAGAGTCAGAACTACTGTATCTGATGGCAAAAGCATAACAAATTCTCTATAATATTCTCCTCTTCCAACAGGTGAATCACAACCACCCACGAGAAAGAAATGCCGTATTTTACCACCTTCCACTAACTTTTTGAGCTTGTCCGCCAGAGATAGAATTACTGATTTAGAGAACCCAGTTGTCAGCACAACATCTTCTGTCTTTTCTTCAAGCTCTGGTAGTGATTTAGATTTCTCTATAATAGCCCTAAAGTCATAGCCATCAATATGCTTAACACCGGGTAATCGGACAGGACCTGTTGTAAATATTCTGTCCTTATATTCTTCTTTAGGTATAAGAGCACAATTTGAGGTCGCAAGAATTGCAACAGGATATTCTGTAAATAATTTACGCTGGTCAAACCATGCCTTGCCAAGATTGCCCACCAGATGCTTATACTTTTTTAATCCAGGATACCCGTGTGCAGGCAATATTTCTGAATGAGTATAAACATTTATTTCCGTGCCTTCAGTTTGTTTGAGCAATTCCTCTAATGCCTTCAATCCATGACCTGTAACAATAATCCCCCGCCCTTTTACTGTGCCTGTCTGTACTTTAGTAGGCTCAGACTCACCGTATGCTTTAATATGAGCAGATTTCAAAAGTCTCATCGCCTTTATATTATTCTCGCCTGCTTCAAGTGCCAACCGGACAAGGTTTTCTGCATCATAGTTCACTTGTGTAAATGTAGAGTAGAACGCTCGTTCTACAAAACTATTTATCTTATTATCAGTATATCCAAGTTCTCTCGCATGATAAAGATATGCACTCATTCCTTTTGTAGTAAGCAACAAGTTATCTTGTAATCGCGCTACCGTAGGCTCTTTTCCACATACACCCCTGACTGTGCATCCTGTTCCCTTTACAGTCTGGGAACATTGATAACAAAACATATCTAATCTTTCCATCCGGCCTCCTATGCTTATTAAAATGTGACAATCTTATCGCTTTCCTTAATTATTTCGTACATATCTTTCATAGTTGAAAGTGGACACATATTTGAACCTTCTGAATGTCGAATCTTCAAACAGGTTCCGCAGGCAAATATCTTTCCACCATTATCAACGAGCGATTGTATCTGTTCTGTTATTTTGAATTTATCTGTGTCCAATGATTCACTTTCCACACCCTTACCCATTAAGAATACTTTTACTTCATTACCCTCTCTTAATGCAAAATTCCCAAATCTAAAAGCGTTCCATACGATCTCCGGGTCGTTGGAACAAATTACCATCCCTAACTTCATTTTACCTCCCTTTGCATCATTTCTCCCTTAATTCCTAAAGTTACTTCACTAAAAGGTATATTTTGTCCTGAAGATTTAATAGCATTCTTTACTATACTCACCAGTCCAAAGCAACAAGGAACTTCCATATGTGCCACCAGCACACTTTTAGGAGCATTTAGCTTAAAAATTTCCGTAAGTTTTGACTGATAGAATTCTGCATCTTGAGGTTGTACCTCATCAAGTTTAGGGCAGCAGATAATCAAAACTCTACCCTTCAACAAATCTCGATGAAAATTAGCGTATGCAAATGGAACACAATCTGCCGCAATAAGTAAATTGGAATGCTTTAGAAATGGAGCAACCGGGGGGACCAATTTAAGTTGAATAGGCCAGGATATAAGTTCAGACGGAATTTTAATATTCTTTATCGCTTCTTTGTCTTTGCTTTCAAAGAATTGCACCATTGTTCCCTGACATCCACAAGGTAGTGGCTCTTTATGCTTCATCTCTCCTATGTGCTTTTTGGCAGATTCCTCATCAAAAGGTTCAACTTCTTTCTCTTCAATACTAATTGCTCCTTTTGGACATTCACCAAGACAAGCACCTAATCCATCACAATATCTATCACCTACTAATCGTGCTTTTCCATCTATAATTTGGATAGCTCCTTCAGCACAAGCAGGAACACACAAACCACAGCCATTACATTTTTCTGCATCAATATGAACAATATTTCTCTTTATTTTAATTTTAGCCATCTTTACCTTTTTCCAATTATTAACCTGTTGTTTGTAGTATACTCTATGTCACACTTCCTGTCATTTATCGCACACGCTATTTCTAACTCTTCGTTGTTGTTTATATTGAAAAACACCTCCTCAGGAGGCACAAATTCCTTTATCTCGGCTTGCTCTATAAATTTTACCCTGCTATTTTTAAGAATATCCCTCAAAGCGAGGTTATTTAAATCCAGTTGTGCCTTAATATTAGGAATAAGGGAACGCGAATAGATAGTGTGTAGCGGTTCAATAAGCCCATTTTTTACTCTGGGAATAATTACATCATAGTCCTGGATATTTTTAATTTTAGTAACCCCGAGTAAATACCTCCTAATGGACCCTTGCCCGGAATAATATCACTAATCAACTCTATTTGCTGGTATTGACTACAGATATGTTCATATTCTGTGTGAGAATTAGTCACAATGACTATTTTCTCGAAAACCTTTGCCAATTTAGCAACCATAATCTCTATTATGGACTTACACCCAATCTGAATAAAAGCCTTATGTGTTGAAATACGACTACTATTACCGCCTGCCAAAATAATTGCCCCTATAAAAGTTGGGTTCGTTGAGTTTATTGGGTTCAACATTCACAGGTTAAAGTTCCAATAATCCAGTATCAGGAGAATAAAATCCTTCATCCTGAGCAAGTTTATCTAAATAAGTTGTCGTCACATAATCAATAAATAATACCCTATCCTTTATCGGTTTTCTGTTTTCTGTTTTCTGTTTTCTGTTTTCTGTTTTCTGTCCTCTGTCCTCTGACTTACGAGTATCTACTGTTTTAATATACTTTTTACACTCATCACATACATCTACCCGATAAGGACTATTCTCATCTACATAGAAGAATCTTAATTTCTTTTGCTCTATGTTACCACAAAATGGACACCCTATTCTTTTGAATGCCCATTCCGTTCTACATAAACAGCAATGCAGATATCTCTTGCCCGTTTCAGGTTCTATTTTTGCAATAAAAGGATCACGACCACAAATAGGGCAAATACCTCTCAACCAATTAGTCTCTTTGTAGTATTTCCTCCCGCCGGAGCCACCGCCGGAGCGGGGCAATCGGGATTTCCGCTCCGCTTCAATAAGCAAATTAGCATATTTCTCCATAAAGGGTGTAAAGGCAAGCTGAATTATTAAGGGCAGTGGGGACACCCCCCCGCCCTTAAAAACCCTACTCCCCCGAGATGTAGAACTCTCATTTGTTGAGTTCATAGAGTTTGTTGAGTCCCTATTTAACATATTATGTATAAGTACTTGTTTCTCTTCTTGTGATTGAATAGCTTTAATTTTAACGGGTTTCTCTATACGGTGTTTGCAAAGTAGATTAAGGCGCTGAAGCCCAAAGTTAAACAAATCCCAGTCTATGTCAATATCTGATGCTGTCAAAAAGGGTAACCCACGCACCTGCCGTTCCATGTAATCATTAGATTCTTTGCGGGAGATAAACTCCCGCGCTACGATTGCAGGGCTAAACTTATCTCTTATCTCACTCTGAATCTCTAAAATTGATTTCCCAAAGTCAATCACCTCGTTCATCTTATAGCTTGGCCCGCCATCAAAATTATATACCTCAGTCCAAATCCACCAAATATTAGAAAGAAAAGAGCAATAAACATAGAAGTAGAGGGCTTTCTATTAGGATTATGTTTTATGCCGCTTACCAATGGGAAAATCAAGCCCAGTCCTATAACACCGACCCAGAATAGTATTCCGTAGCCACTACCTATCATATATTTCATTGCCGGGGCACAGGAGGCAGAAATTTCAGATGGATGTCTGATGCCAAGCTTTAGAATAATAAAAAGAAGAATAGCAATTAACTGAAAGAGTATTAAATTACTATTCATCCTCTCTAATTTAGGGATAGTGGGATCGATTTTGTCATTGCGCATAGATAAGAAAAAGATGCACGCCGCTGACCCTGATGTGAATGCAGATAATACGAATATAGGTGGCAGTACCCAAGTTCGCCATAAAGGATTGGAAGTTGCGGAAAGCAAAACCCCGGTATAGACAACTACTAATACAGCAAATACAAGTCCAACTATTCCTATTTTGCGACGAATATCAGGTTCTGTTGGAAAAGGCAACTTAATAAGCGTAAGAGCGGCATAAATAAGCGAAATACAGATAAAAATAACTAATAGCCATACTCCGATAGACATAACCGAATTCTTTTCAAACATAAGTAGACCGCCACCTCTCTTAAGCACCATTTCCCAAAAACGATAAGGCTTGCCAAGGTCTGCAATTAAGAGTATAACTCCAAGAATTACTGGCCAAGGCGCCACATACGCACCAATATTAGCTATTTTACTATATTCTTCCCTACGAGTTAAATACATAGTTACAGCAATAGCGAATGCACCTGCACCAAGGCCTGCAAAAAATAAGTCTAAAGCTACTGGTAATCCCCAGTTAACATGTTCCATCTGAATCACCTCCCTTTCCTTTCTCTTCGCTACCTGTAAAATATTTCCATATTCCCCAAATAATAGCAACCCCAGGAATAATCCCTGCCATCCATCTTAATGCTATTTTATCTATCGGTAATCTTGGGTGTTCTGGAAGCCGATATACGGATGCGGGTTCAGGAAGTAGGTACATCCATCTTGTACCTTTCAATTCATTTTCACCATAAAGTCTAATCGGGTTACTTGTTTTCTTTTCCAGAACTGCCTTCCTTTCACGAGCCATAATAATTAAGTTATCCCTATTCCCATAAGTTAATGCCCCTGATAGGCATGCTTTAGTACAGGCGGGTGGCATATCATTCATCAATCTATCCAAACAGAATTTACACTTCATAGCTGTCCCGGTCTGGTGATTGAAATTGGGACCCCCAAAAGGGCAACTTTCAACACAATACTTACATCCGGTACAAATACTCTGGTCAATTCGAATAATTCCATTCTCTTCTTTTCTTGCTGCTCCCGTCGGACATACCTTAACACAAGAGGCATTATTACAGTGTAGGCATTGATGTTTGCGGAAAAGCCATCTTGTATTACCGTCGTCCGGCTCAATAAAATGCACCATCGTCCATGTCTTACCGGACAAGGATTTAGGATTCTGGTAACTACCTTCAAATTTAGTCTTCTCTGCTGGTAGTTGGTTCCACTCTTTACAGGCAATCTGACATCCACGACAGCCTGTGCATTTTGATACATCAACTAAAACTCCAGGGTCTTTTACCATATTAGACCACCTCCTTTACCACATCACAAAGAAATGCTTTGTATTCAGGAATCATAGTATTGGCGTCTCCTATATGAGGAGTTAAGCAATTGGCACTACAACCTTTTGCGATTCCTTTGAACCCGAAATGCCAAGGTATTCCGACCATTTCATACATTTTGCCATTCAATTGGAATGGCTTCACCCTATCCGTAACACATGCAACTCCACAAATACTGCCGCGTGCAGTTTTTATAGTTACTTTTTCGCCATTCCTTATTCCTTTACTCTGGGCAAGACTTTTGCTCATCTCTATAAACAATTCAGGCATTGCCTCAGTGAGCCATGGCAGATTTCTCGTCATTGCTCCTGCCTGCCAATGCTCACTAACACGATAAGTAGTAGCAATAATTGGAAATTCATTGGGCTTACCAAATAGGTCCATTTTCCCAGCCCATATTTTTATAGCCGGGTCATTCTGCACTGCTGAGATGATATTCTTCACTGGACTTTCAAACGGTTCATAGTGCTCGGGAAATGGACCGTCAGCCATTCCTGGGCCAAAAAGCTTACCGCGTCCTTCTGTAGTCATAATAAATGGTCCGATGTTCTTTTCCGGAGGGTCATCCGGCTTATAATCAGGGACATCGCCGACCCATTTCGTACCATTCCATTTGATAACTACGCGGTTCGGGTTATATGGATTTCCCTTAGGATCACAGGATGCACGATTATAGACAATTCGCCTATTAATTGGCCATGCCCATGCCCATTCAGGATATAAGCCAATACCCGTAGGGTCAATCGGTTCACGCCGTGCAGCCATATTCCCTATCTCTGTATTACTACCGCAATATATCCAACAGCCGCAAGAAGTAGAGCCATCATCTTGCAATTCCTTAAAGCTGGGTAATAATTTGCCAGTCTTTAAGTCATAGCCATTTATTTCTTTGGTAACCATCTCTACATCCGGCTCTTCTTGTGTACCGTAATTCCATGCTAAGTCTAATATAGGTGCAGGAAATATATTCGGCTTACCTTCAAATGCTGCCCTCTGATAAAGAGCCCGTACTTTTCTAAACATTCTATCCAAAATCCAGAGGTCTGATTTTGCCTCTCCTACTGGTAATGCTGCCTTATATCTCCACTGCATCCATCTGCCTGAATTTGTAATACTACCTTCTTTTTCAAAAGATGCAGCCGCCGGCAATAGGAATACTTCCGTCTTAATTTTTGATGGGTCAGCCCCAGGTCTTTCCCAAAAATCGGCAGTCTCGGTTTCCCACAGGTCTATCGCGACCATCCAATCCAAGTTTTCAAGTGCCTTTGTTTCCATATTTGTATTAGCACCGCCAACTGATGGATTCATTCCCCACAACATAAGGCCCTTAATTTTACCCTCAGACATAGCAGAAAATAGTGAAATCCACGAATAATTACCACTGGTTTTCGGCATATATTGGTAGCAGAACTCGTTCTCTTTAGTTGCTTTTTCACCCCACCATGCTTTAAGCAAACTGGTAAAGAATTTGGGCGTATTTTTCCAAAAGTTCATACTCTTCGGGTTCTTAGATTCAGGGGTCCACTTTTTAATATAAGCAGCAAGGTCTATATTCTCGGCTGTTGGAGTTTTAAGGTATCCCGGAATAATGTGAAACAACAACCCCATATCCGTGGACCCTTGTACATTTGATTCGCCTCTTAAAGCATTGATTCCTCCACCCGCTATCCCCATATTACCGAGTAAAAGCTGTAATATTGCATACGACCGAATCATTTGCGTTCCATTAGTATGCTGAGTAGCGCCCATAGCATACAAAATAGTGCCCGCCTTATCAGGTTTGCCTGTGGCACAATATGCTTTTGCAACCTTCAGATAGACATCTTTGGGGGTGCCTGTGATTTTACATACTGTATCAATATCGTAGCGAGAAAAATGTTTCCTGAGGAGCTGGAATACGCATCGAGGGTTTTGAAGTGTCTTGTCTTCTACGGGAATCCCTTTGCCATCTAATTTATACTTCCATTTATCTTTGTCATATTTTCTACCTTTTGTGTCATAACCTGAGAATAATCCATCATTGAAATCATAGTCATCAATAATCAGGGAGGAAGCGTCAGTATGTTCGACAACATATTCCTTGTGATATAGCTCATTCTCTATGATATAATTAATAAGCCCTCCTATAAAGGCAACATCGGTTCCTGGGCGTATAGGTGCATAGATATCTGCCTTAGACGAAGTCCTTGTAAATCGTGGGTCTATACTGATAAGTGTAGCTCCTTTATCCATAGCTTCCTGTATCCACTTAAATGATATAGGATGGTTTTCTGCGGCATTACTACCGATAATCATAATGCAATCACTGTTTTTGAGGTCTATCCAGTGATTGGTCATTACCCCTCTTCCAAACGACTCTGCCAGAGCCGCTACAGTAGAGGAATGTCACAGACGCGCCTGGTGCTCTAAATAAACAATCCCGAGTGACCTGGCGAACTTAGAAATCAAATAACATTCCTCATTATCAAGAGCAGCACCTCCAAGAGTGGCTATGCTTTCTGTACGATTGACTACTTGTTCATTGCCATCCTTATCCTTAATATTAGTCTTAAAAGTAGCATCTCTTGTGCGTTTAATTCTACTTGCAATCTGCTCTAATGCCCAATCCCATGACTTTTCTTCCCATATGCTACTGCCGGGCGCACGATATCTAACTGCCCCTAATCGCCTATCATTATTAGCTATCTGGTATAATGCACTACCCTTACTACAAAGTGAACCCTCATTTATAGGATGGTCAGGGTCGCCCTCTACATTAACTATCTTGCCTGCACTGGTATGCACAATAAGACCACAGCCTACTCCACAATATGGGCAGATGGATGTAGTTTCATTAGCATACTTAATCCTAAATGGCTCATCCGCACCGTGCCAGCCTACTTGTTTAGGCTCCCACAACCCACCTACCGTAGTACCTGCGGCTGCTACTCCTGATACTTTTAAGAACTCTCGTCTTGTAAGTCCCATTTTTACCCCCTTCTCAAATATCTTAAAGTTTTGACCTTTGAACTTAGAGTTTCTCATAACTTACTTAAAATAACAATTTAACTATTCTAAACTACGATGTCAAGAAAAAAAGTGATGTTTTGATGTTTTTAATTTGGGTTCTTTACCTTGTATTAGCCGTTTGATATTTGAGCGGTGTGCCACTACTACAAGCAAGAAACTTGTAAGCGTAAAAAAGAATATAGGGGATAGGTGATGGGCTAAGAAAATTAAAATAACAAGAGTGGCAGATGCTCCCATGCTTGCCACTGATACCCATCCCGTGATTTGTAGGATTAATATCCAAAACCCAAATGAAATAATAGCTTGAATAGGTGCAATACCTATAAATATTCCCAATCCTGTGGCGACACTTTTGCCACCCTTAAATTTAAGATATGGCGTAAATGTGTGCCCAAGTATAGCTCCTATTCCACATAGTAGGGCATAGTTTATGTTATAGTAAGATAGCCATAATACAGGTAGTAAGCCCTTACTTGCATCTAAAATGAATACAATTATACCAAGTTTCCTCCCGCAAACCCGCCATACATTAGTTGCCCCTATATTCCCGCTACCGTGTTGGCGGATATCTATTTTTTTAATCCACTTGGCTAATAGGTAGCCAAAGGGTATGCTGCCGATTGTAAAGCCTAAAAGACAAGATAATATAAAATTCATATATAAGCACAAATATAATCTATTTTTACTAATTTGCAAGCTTTTTTGTAGTTTTTGCTTGACTTTTTTGTTTTATGTAATAAATATCTTTTACGGCAATTAGTTATTTAGACATAAAGAGATTTAACCTCAAAGATTTTACAAATAGAGCGGGAATTTGTGTTTTTGGGGTATGTAGGATAGATAAGTTAAAAGATTGTATTCATTCGGAAATAGTGGAAGCAAGTAAGGGGCTGGAATATGCTATTTCGCTTGGGATTAGGCTGTCTGACACAGTGCTTTCTACCATAGAAGAGGGGCCAAGTTTAATTTACAAGCATCACTATAAGACTGTCAATTGGATACTGGACCAGACAGCAGAACAAATAGCTAATCTACTTCAATCAGCAGGGTATAGCTCATTGGCAATACCTGCGAGTCAGGTAGTGGATTGGAAGCATCAAGGGGGTCACTTTTCGCACCGTGTAGTAGCAAGGGAATGTGGGTTGGGGTGGATAGGGAAGTCGGGTTTGCTTGTACATCATCAGTACGGTGCGAGAGTAAGATATGCAACTGTATTGACAGATTTCCCGTTATCCGAGGACAGAAGTCAGGAGACAGGAGAATGTGGTAGTTGTCAGAAATGTATAGATGCGTGTCCAGCAGGGGCAATAAGTGAAGCAGGGTATGAAAGAGAAAAATGTGTAGCCAAACTTAAACAGTTTGCCGGGATGCGAGGTATAGGTGTATCTATATGTGGTATATGTGTGAAGGTATGCGGCAGAAGAGTCTAAAAGTTAAATGGAGGTAAATATAAATGGGGATATGGGATTTATTTGGTAAGTTTACAGGGTCTAATATAGGAATAGACTTAGGGACAGCCAACACATTAGTCTGGGTAGAAGGAAGAGATATAGTCGTCAATGAACCTACGGTGGTAGCCATAGATATGCGTACCAAGTCTCTAATTGCGGTAGGAGAAGAGGCGCGTAAGATGATAGGTCGGACGCCTGAGACTACAAAAGCCATTCGTCCCATAAAGGATGGCGTTATAGCAGATTTTGAGATAACCGAGGAATTGTTAAAATATCTAATCCGCAAAGTCCAGAGTAGAACCTTATTTGCGAAGCCTCGTGTTGTAGTGGCAGTACCTTCGGGGATAACGGATGTGGAGCGTCGAGCAGTACGGGATTCAGTATTTCATGCCGGGGCAAGTGAAGTGTGGTTAATAACAGAGCCTATGTCAGGAGCGATTGGAGTAGGACTACCTATTGAGTCAGCAGCAGGTAATATGATAGTAGATATCGGAGGCGGGACTACTGAAATCGCAGTCATTGCGTTATCTGACATAGTTTGCAATACAAGTATAAGGATAGCGGGTGATGAAATGAATATAGCCATAGTTGACTATTTGCGTCGTCGGTACAATCTATTGATAGGCGAAACAACAGGTGAAGAGATAAAGAAGCAAATCGGGTCTGCTGAAGATATGAAAGAAGAGAAAGCAATGGAGGTAAAGGGTAGAGATTCGGTAGGTGGGCTGCCGCGGACTATAAAAATAACCTCTAAAGAGGTGCGAGAGGCATTAAAAGGTACGGTATCAGAAATAATAGGAGCGATAAGGAGTTCTCTCGAGAAGACACCACCTGAACTCTCTTCCGATATAATAGACGAGGGCATTACATTAGTAGGAGGAGGAGCGTTACTTACTGGGCTTGGGTCCTTAATTTCAAGGGAGACGGGATTAAAGGTAAAAAGTCCTGCTACGCCATTGGAATGTGTAGTTAGGGGAACGGCGAGGGTATTGGAGAACTTTGAAGAGTATCAAAAAGTATTAATTCATGGGATGTAAAGATAGAAGTCAGAAGACAGAAATCAGATTTTAAAGATATTATCTTATTTCTGTTCTCTGTTGTCTGTTTCATATATGGATAAGGTCGGAAGAATAATGTTTGGAGTATTAGTAGGGGTAAGCATACTTTTGATAGGGATAGGGAATAGTGGTATTGGGGAGCTGATACAGGTACGAGGAGCAACTATATTTTCGCCCTTCTCCGGATGGAGTGGCTTTTTATTTAATAACTTAGTGGTAAGGAAAGAGAACAAAGTATTGAAACTAAAACTTACCGAACTATCTATCCAGAATCAAAAATTACATAGTTTGCAAATAGAAAACGACCGGCTGAGTAGATTATTAGAATTTAAGAATGCTGCGTCATACAAATTAATTCCTGCTCGTATAGTAGGTCGTGAAGCTAATCCTCTGGCAGGCATAGGGATTATAAATAAAGGAAGTGCAGAAGGAGTAAAAGATGGAATGCCAGTAATTACAGCAGATGGTATCTATGGTAAAGTAGTTGCACTAACAGGTGGAGGGGCAAAAGTAGAAACTATATTCAATTTCAATTTCCGTGTTGCGGCTATGGATTTGCGTACAGAGGTGCAGGGAATAGTTAAATTTGATAAAGGGCAGATTATATTTCAAGTACCGGTTAAATCGGATATTGAAGTAGGAGATGAAATAGTTACTTCTGAAATAGGGAGTATATTCCCGGAGGGCATCAGAATAGGAAAGGTTGGGAGAATTGAGCAGGATGAGACTAAGCTTTTCTATAATGTAACTCTTGAACCATTTTGTAAGTTTTATAAAACAAAAGAAGTCTTTATCATCTATGAGAATAAAAGCATAGAGGAAATACCGGTTGCAGATACCCCTGGCTGGAAAATTAACCTCTCAGACAAACGAAGTGATGTAATCATCAAAAGACAAGATAAGACAGAAGAGGTTCAACTTGAGGTTAAACATCCTCAAGAGGTTGAACCTCTCCAAAATCCAAATGATGGAAGTCGTATATCAGAAGACAGAGAACAGGTTGAGGTTGAACCTCAGACAGAAAACATACCCAATGATACTAACGAACTAAATAATACTAACACTATTAACAAATAATTTTTGTGTAATTTAGTGCTTTTGTGGCATTGTATTTTGAGTTTTTAATTTTTGATATTATTAGGCAGATTTGTTTTGTGTAACTTAGTGTCTTGGTGGCTTTGTGGCAGGATTTTTGATAAGAAACTAATAAGCTAATTAAAGTGTTTATATGGATTATTGCAGTGGTGTTTTGTATTATTCAGATTAGTATTATACGCGGAGTAGCTATTTGTCAGGTTACACCAGATATAGTGCTAATTATGATACTTTATACTGCTTTTTTTCATAAAAGAAAAGCTATGTTCATAGGATTTGCTACGGGAATATTTTTAGACCTATACAATCAGAATTTGGGAGTTAATGCACTTACAGGTACTATTATTGGCTATACGGCAGAAATTTTAAGCTCTAAAATCTATAGGGAGTTACCTATTATGTGGATAATAGCTACTTTCTCATATGCTATATTGCTTGGCATAACGAGAGCATTTGCAGAACACCAGATGGGAGCTTACTTTTTCTTCCGATACACTATACCGGCAGCTTTATATTCTACAATTGCAGGTCTGGTTATTATTTATACTTTGAGTAAAATAGGTCTAAAGTCTAATGTCTAAATTAAAAAAGGGGGAATAAAGATGTTGAAGCGAAGTGAAAATCCCGCTTCGGCGGGGGTGAAGCGAAGTGAAAATCCTGACTTGCCGGGAGAGGAATTAAAGAAAAAACTCAATAAGCCACAACCAGTGAGAGGAATGCATGACAGATTACCGGAAGAAATGAGAAGATTAGAAAAAGTTATACTCATTATTAAAAATGTGTTCAAAAAATATGGCTTCGAGCAAATTGAGACCCCAGCTTTAGAATACTGGGAATTCCTGTCAGGTAAAGATAGATACGGAGAAGAAGAAAAACTTATTTATAGATTCAAAGATAGGGGGGGAAGAGAAGTAGGGTTGAGATATGACTTTACAGTTCCGCTCGCCAGAGTTATGGCTACTTATACGGATATAACTTTGCCATTCAAGAGATTCCAAATACAACAAGTTTGGCGCGGCGATAGCCCACAATATGGAAGATTTAGAGAGTTTTATCAATGTGATGCTGATATTGTTGGCTCTAACAGTATGATTGCTGAAGCTGAATGTATTAGTATCAACTACGAAATTTTCTCTCTGCTCGGATTTAAGGAGTTTAAAATAAGAATTAACAACAGAAAAATATTGCAATCCCTGTGCAATTATTGTCAGATTGAACCAGACATACAACTACAAGTTTTTAGAGCTATGGATAAGGTAGAAAGAATTGGAATAGATGGCGTGGCCGAAAAATTGGAACTTCATAATGTTCCTGTAGAGAAAAGAAAAAAACTAATTGATATACTACAAGACTGTAAACAAATAAGCGACTTAAAGAAAGTTCTTAAAAATGAGCCCGGGGTGACAGAGATTATAGAAATTTTCCGACTCCTTTCTTACCTTAATGTGCCTCAAAAAGATTATTGCTTTGATATTTGGATGGCTCGGGGATTGGATTATTATACAGGTCCAATTTTCGAAACAGCGGTCAAGAAACCAAAAATTGGCTCCCTCGCATCAGGAGGAAGGTTTGATAAGTTAGTTGAAGCTTTTAAGCCAGGACACATTATGCCGGCTACTGGAATTTCTATTGGCTTGGAAAGAGTACTTGTCGCTATGAAAGAATTAGACTTATGCCCAACACCGGACACTTATGTTAAAGTGTTAGTAGCCATTTTTGACCCCTCACACATAGAACAGACAATGCAAATTGCATATAAAATTAGAAATTGCGGAATACAGACCGAAGTTTATGCCCAACCCGATAAAATAAATACTCAATTTAAGTATGCGGATAAACGAAAAATTCCCTTCGTTATTATTGTTGGACCGGATGAAGTTAAAAATAAATGCTTCACAATTAAAAATATGGCTACCGGAAAACAACAAGCGAAAAAGATGAGCGACCTAATTATATGGGCTAAATCTATCCTCGATAAATAATATGGATTTTGAAACTATTAGACTTTTTAGTGTACCTTTGTGTCTTTGTGACTTAGTGGCATATTCCCTTCTATAAGAGGGGTAGATGCGAAGCAGACGGGGTGTTTTTGGAGATTTTGGAACTTTTTTCGCTTGACAAGATGATTTTTTGATATATTTTTAAGCATAATGCACAGACAACAGACAACAGACAACAGACAACAGACAACAGACAACAGACAACAGACAACAGACTCTCTTCGTTTAAGAAACTATTTTTATTTCCCTCTAACTAAATTAAAGTGGCCCATATTTACAACATACACCTGACTATACCCCATCTTTTTACAAGGATGGGGTTAAAAAGGATGAGAAAGATAAACTTTAATTTATTAACTTGGAGGATAAAATGAAGAAAATACTCGGAATAATGGGCGTGATTTTAGCCCATAAAGCAGAAGGAGTAATTGGACTTATGGACTTTGTGAAGGGCCAAAAAGATAGTGTCCGTCCACCAGAAGCTGTTATTATGGCTGCTGAAGTTACTTATACAGATTCAGCAAATAATAACCAAGATACTACACTCGTAACTCCATTTGCCTTCTATTTTAATGAGAGACCACAAAATGTGGAATATGAGTTATTTGCGGCTAATGAGCCAGATACGGTGTGGATAGGACAAGTGTGGCAGGAGAAGGCACAGGAGATTGACTGGGGGGAATTTGGAAGATGTTTCTTTAGGGGAGCAACAATGGCTTGTTTAGGTTGTGCGTATGGATGTAGGGTGACTGCCACGGGGTATTTCCATTGTCTTGGGGGATGTTGTGGAGTCTTTGCTGTCTTATCAGCATTAGATTGTGCATGGCAACAGTGGTGGGACAAATAAGGAGGGAGGAATGAGAATAATGAAATGGCGAGCTACGCAAGGAATAATACCAGTATTAGGGATATGGATTCTTTATAAGTATTTTCGGATATGGTGTGCTTCTCCTATGGTTTCAGCAGGATTCATAGTGGATTGGATAGTAATCGGGATAGTTGTGTTCTCTTTGATGAGTTTTTCACGATATAGGGCGAGATACTCTCAACAATGTGGTAAGAATAATTAATATGAGCCGATTGTAAGGGTGTTCAATTGAGCGCCCCTACTTTAACTTGAATTTGGGTCTATAAAATGTTAAGAAAACTGATTTAAAAAAGTGAGGGGAAAGATGGATAAGAATTCAGAATATGTCGCTACTTATAATAAGGTGATAGATGCGGAATTCGAGAAAATAGAGAACAAAAGCGGCGATACATTAGTCTATTCATTTAAAGACCCAGAACATAAAGCAGAAGGTATTGCGGGATTTATTAGCTTTATTAAGGATGGTAAGGGAGACCCAAGAGCACCGGAAGCTAATATTATGGCAATCACATGTTCAGCAGAAAATAAGCAGGATACAACTATCATAATCCCATTTGCCTTCTACTTTAACCAGAGACCACAAAATGTGGAATATGAGTTAGTTGTTGCCAATGAAACGGATACTGTGTGGATGGGACAAGTTTGGTCAAGCAAATGGTCTTGGGGACAGTGGGGAAGATGTACATTAGATGGAACAATGCTTTCAGCAATGTGGTGTGCATATAGTGGGCCAGCTTTTTGGGAGTGTACAGGAGGAGGAGCATTTATATCGGCAGCCGGATGTGCTATGGGACAGATGTGGAAATAATGAGGTAAAGATGAAAAAAATAACTTTGATGAGAAAGATAGCTTTTTATTTTTACTATATCGTTACTGGAATTAGTCTAATGTTTCTTATAACCTATATCTCCCAAACAGTTATTGATGGTAAGCTGTTTGAAGTGGACTGGGGCCGGATAATAATAGGGAGTGGTATAGGTATTATCGTTGGTATGCACTCACCTAAAGATACGAATGTACCTACGGATTGGCAAATTTTATTTAAGGGCAAAAGATGGTGGTGGAAATTGCTATTTATTACATTCCTTGGTATAGTGATGGGTGGAATAGGGGGGATTATTCATTTGTTGACTAAAAGATAGTTATCCCTATCTGGAGAGGTATTGCACGGTAAAGGGACAAAGAAAATGGAGATGAGTTAGGTGAAAAGCAAATGGTAGGGGCGAGGTCACCTCGCCCCTACATCCCTGATATTGATAATATGGAAAGGAACATCGGCAATATACAAAGGA
>JACQXS010000115.1 GCA_016208615.1 Candidatus Stahliibacteriota bacterium
AACTATAAGATGCGAAATTCCCTTAACTACTTCATTTAGTTTTGCCCTACCCATCATAAACTCTATAAATCCCGGTTCGCGTGAAGTATTAAATATTCTGTGCAGATGTGGACGCTTAGTATCCAAATCTACAAGTAAAGTCTTTTTACCACTATAGGCATTGGTAATGGCTAAATTTATAGAGGATATAGTCTTACCTTCATTTGGCACAGTGGAGGTCAACATAAGAGTTGTCTCGTTCAAGACGGGATTTGATGAATACATCACTTCGTTTGTTGAGTTTATAGGGTTTGTTTTAATAGCAAAGTTTATATTCATAGCTATCATTTTCCACGCTTCAAATAGAGCGCTCTCAGTAGATTCGTTTAGCAGTAAAGGACCCGATTTATCAGGATTAGAGACCCCTTTTGAGGTTGAACCTCCCGCTCGGTTTGCTTTTATGTAAGGGATAACACCGAGAACTTTCTTAGATAGATAGCTTTCTATTTCACCAATAGTAGAGATAGAAGTATCCAATGATTCACTAACAAATACAAATATAAATCCAAGAATAAGTCCCGCTATTATGCCAATTATAATATTTATTCTTGTAGAAGGATTTACAGGTGATAGTGGTATAACAGCTGCATTAACAATACTCACATCCTCTATGGCTGCACTTTCTGATATTTTTGCCTCCATTAACTCTTCTTTTATTTTATTGTATAGTACCTTATCGGCCGCAATTTCCTCTTCCATTCCACTCATTTCTTGTTCTTTTTGGGGCAATAGCTTTAACTTTTTGCGTATCTTGTTTGCTTCTTTTTGTAATGCTTTCACTTTGCGGTGTTCCGGGGTATAAATTTCAGTCAACCTTGATATATCTTGGTCTATTAGTTCCATTCTACTCTTATATGCGGAGGCAAGGGCAAAAAAATCTGCATTCTCTTCTTGATAATCTTTATATTCCTTTTCCGCCACTGCTAATGCCAATTCCTTTTCCGCCAATTGTTGTTCAAGGAATTGGCGTACCTTTATAGATTCGCGATTCTTCTCCAAGATATGCTCTTCTATATAAGATTTAGCGAGTTCATTGGCAAATACGGCAACAAAATGAGCATCGCTATCCCTGACTTTTATTGTTATAAATCCTGTATTCTCAACAGCATTCGTCTTTATCTTGCCGACTAAATCTTTTGATATTCTCGCTACCTCCTCTGTTGGCATATCAGCACTAATAATACCGATTACCCGGGCTGCCTTTTCTATTATTTTAGTCCCCTTTATGACTTCGGCTTCCGTTTTAGTAGAAAAAGTCATCTTCCACCAAGTCATTTTACCACCTACGCTTGGAGCAATTGGCATACCTGGAGTTAATTTGATAGTTGTCTCGGCTTCATAAATGAGTACCCGATGCCGAGATGTGATAAATAGTACGGCAATCGGTATAATAATAACAAAGGAAATTATCCACCACTTTCTCTTGCGTATAATAGAGATATATTCTCTAAAAGTTAATTCTTTCATCTATTGTAATAGTTTAGTTTTTTTAGAAATTCTATCTACTCTTGAAAATATTCTTGTAATATTTATCCATTGTTCTCTTATCTTCCTGAACGGTAGGATTTTCTATATCTAAATTTCATTTTAATGGATTATAATAAATGTATTCACAGATATAGTTTAATTCTTTTTCATTTCGTATAATATGTTCATAATAATTACGTTGCCAAAATTTTTGTAAAAAAGGCTGCCAATCATTATGCTTTACATTTCTAATATATTCATTTGTGCTCATTGTTTTAACCCATTTAACCATTTGAGCTAATGTAATTTGTAGGGGCGAACCTATGTGTTCGCCCTTGTTCATTATTTCAGGGCAGACACATGGGTCTGCCCCTACATTATTTATGATAAATATAATTCCGTGTAAATGGTTTGGCATAACACCATAGATATCCAGTTCTATATTTGGAAATTTATCAGGTAATTTTAACCACCACTTCTCTACTATTCTCCCTGTATCATTCAATATCATTCCACCATTTTCTATACTTCCTAATAAACATACTCGTTTATTTGTACAGATAGTTATAAAATATGCTCCCGGCTGTGAATAATCGTAATCCTTTAGTCTAATTGACTTGCGTTTATATCTCTTTTCGCTTACCATTCATTTTTCTAAAAACTTACTTATTACCATCTATTTCCCATTTTTCTGTCTTCTGGTTTCTACTACTTTGCAGAATAATGCCAGTAAATCATAAGCCCAAGCGTAACTATTGGCGCATAGTGGAGAGTAAATTCAAGTAAATCGTGTATTAGATTTCTTTTGCTTAGTATAACTATAACATCACCTGGATTAACCTCAACTTCTGTCGCTGCACTCATCTTTACTATTTGAGCTTTTGACTTCCCGGCCCGTTCCGTGTCGGGACTTATTATTTTCACTTTCCTAAAATTCGCATATTGTGTAAATCCACGCCCATATCTCCCATAGCCAATAACTTCTGATAACTTAACCTTACTGGCTGTCGGTGTAAAAGCTTCCGGCTCTATTACTTCACCTATAATAAGTATATCCTTAAATTTCTGTACATATATTTCATCGTACGGCTCGACTAAAATCTTTTGTGCTGTCTGCATATCAAAAACCGAATCCTTATTTACTCCCTTAACTCTTATTTGTTCTAAATCTGCATACATTGCCACTCCACCTGCCAAGTTCAACGCCTCTCCTATAGTATAGCCATCTATAAACCTATAGACCCCTGGTCTATTTACTTCCCCTGATATACAAATCTTATTTTGTGCCGATGATTTTATGCTCACAAATATTTCCGGCTCCTTCACATATGGAGAAATAGCCCTCGCAATTGCAGTAGCAAATTGAGTTATAGTTAACGAACTTGCCTGTACCTCACCCGCTAAAGGTAAAAATACTTTCCCACTCCCACCCACAAAGAGCACTTTTTCCCCTATCTCCTCAACATTAGGGGCAGAGATTAAAATTTCATCCCCAATACCTATAATTTGTTCATTTTGTTGATCTTGCGAAATCTCGACCTGACGGGAAGGTTGAGCCACTACTGGGGGCTCAACTTTTGATAATAATGTGAATAAGGATAGGAGAATAGATATTGTATTCATTTTGTTGAGCTTGCGAAATCCCGACCTGACGGGAAGGCTAAACCTCTCTCTTTTGGAATTTCTGTCTCGTCCACTACTCTCTGGATATGAATAAGCACTTCTTGTGATAGGTCTATAATTTTAGGTTCTGTAATCCATTCCCATTTAGGACCAAAGACTACTTTTACTTGCGGTTTCATAGGATTATTTGGTGTAGGACAAACAACTTCTGCCATTTCACCAGTAGAGAGTTCCAGCCATGTTCCTATGGGATATATTCCTACGGTATCTGTCAGTATTTTTAATGTTTCGCTCTCAAATGGCTTGCCATCATTTTCTATCATCCACATCAGTGCCGTATATGGGTATTGGGTGGACTTCAAAATAGGATGATAAAATAATGTGCAGTAAGTATCTACAACGCACAAAATATTATCCAATTTTGTAGCTCCTTTAATCGGTTCAAATGGATACATATTAGGTCCCATTGCCTCGTGGTGGCTTTTGACCATTTCCCGCACCCTTCCATTTACCCCTATTTTAGCCATTTCTTTTTCCACTATCCCTACATATTCATTCTTATTTTTCAGGTGCCCGGTTTCAAGTTTCATTTCCTTCTCTACCCCTATGGGCCTACCTATGCAATGTAATAATCCTGCCATCCCTAAGTCCATGAGTTCTGTTTCATTAATTTTCATTACCATTCCAATATGCATAGAGATAGTACTAACCGCTACTGCGTGTGCAGGTACATAATCATCAGTAGTTACTGAGTGTGCTAATCCTAAAATATCTGACGGATTCTTTTTCTCTATATTTATTAACTCTTTAACTAAAGGTATAAGATTAGGAATAGGCACATCTTTTACTAAATTATGATATACTTCTCTAACTTTCGCAACAATGCCTTCATATACAACTTGAGGTTGAACCTCTTCCGGCGACTGTTTAAGCCCTTCCATTTTAACTTACCTCCTTATTTTTCAACCCTCTACGCAATAGACTGTCAAAAAACTTTACTTTTGTTTGCGGATTATGTTAATTAGCCCATTATGACACTATTTTTCCTAATGTCAAGTATTTTTTTTCTATATCTATATTAAAGTAAAAATTGACAATGTAATAGATTTAAGTAATAGTTACGATATTTGAGGGGAACTGGCTATACTACACTATCGGAGGCACACTTATCAGAGTCCCAAAAAAAATGCTTGACAAGAGAGTTAAAAAGTAATAAGATATAAATAGGTATGGTAGCTTAGGAGAGAAAACGAGATGAAAAAAATTAAGATAATATTTTTTGCAGGAGTTTGTATTAGTTGGGGTTCGTGTGTGTATGGGCAGTGGGAGGCAGATACGAGGATAACAGATTATCCAGATTATTGTGACTACGGTAGCTTCAATAATGCTCGGACAATAGCGGTGCGCGATACTATGGTACATATCGTATGGGAACATAGAGATACGGTGAGTAGCATAGGGGAGCTTTATTATATAAGGTCGGTTAATTCAGGCACAACTTTTGAACCTGATACACAACTAAGTCCCCAGAATGTGCATACTCCTTCAATAGCGGTGCGGGACTCCATAGTTCATATAGTTTGGTATGATTATCGTGCTGGCAATCAGGAGATATATTACAAGCGGTCAGTGGATAACGGAGCAAGTTGGGGACTGGATACACGGCTTACTAATAATACTGCTGCGTCATATTGTCCTTCAGTAGCGGTGTGGGATTCAGTAGTTCATTTAGTTTGGTATGATGAGCGAGATGGTAACTATGAGATATATTACAAGCGGTCAGTGGATAACGGAGCAAGTTGGGAACTGGATACACAGCTTACTAATAATACTGCTTATTCGGGGTTCCCTTCAGTAGCGGTGTGTGGTTCAGCAGTTCATATAGTTTGGTGGGATGGGCGAGATGGCAATTATGAGATATATTACAAGCGGTCAATAGATAATGGTGTGAATTGGGGACCGGATACAAGACTTACTAATACCGCAAGTCTCTCGTGGTACCCTTCAATAGCGGTGCGTAATTCAATAGTTCAGGTAGTTTGGCACGATTCGCGTAATGCCGGCAATTATGAGATATATTACAAGCGGTCAGTGGATGATGGAGTAAATTGGGGGCCGGATACACGGCTTACTAATGCCAGTGCTGATTCATATTATCCTTCAATAGCGGTGTGGGATTCAGTAGTTCATTTAGTTTGGAATGATGCGCGTGATGGGAATGATGAGATATATTACCTGTGGTCAGTAGATAATGGATTGCTATGGTATCCGGATAGAAGGTTGACTAATGCTACTGGTATTTCTCAGTATAATTCAGTAGCGTGTTGGGATTGTAGTTATGGGTATGATGTACATGTAGTCTGGACTGATTTGCGAGATGGCAATCAGGAGATATATTACAAGCGGCATCATTGCGAGGAAACTGCTGTTGAAGAGGCGAGAGTTAAGAAGTCAGAGAGCGTAATAGTTAAAGAATCCATAGTAGGAGGGGTGCGGTTTGGTATTTATTTGGCACAGGCAGAGGTAGTTACAGTCAATGTATATAATGTATGTGGTCAGCTGATTGATACGCGTGTGCTTTCATTATGTGCAGGTGAGAATGAGTTTAGTTGGTATCACAATAAGAGCGGAATATATTTCTTTAAGTTTAATAATAGCATCAAAATAAAAGCCATTGTATTTTAAGATAAATATATGTCTGGAAAGTTGGGTAATGTCTCTCGGAAATTCAGCTCCGAGTTTCAAAATTAATCAATGCCAAAGCCAATTGGAGTACCAGTTTTTCTTTCATAAATCGTAACCCCTTAATTCGTTGTACACTATGTTCCCCCTCTCTCTTATCTATTATATTTAAGTAAAAACTTGACAATGTAGCTATGTAATATAAGCTAAAAACACAATTATGGAAGTTTTATTTATCGGTGTCATAGTAGGCAAGAGTGGTAAATCTGTTATTTCTCGTCTATTGTCTGAGATTAGAAGTAAAGAAGCCATTGATTTTGTTATCGCTAATGCTGAGTGTGCCGGCAAAGAAGGGGCAGGTCTATCACCCCAAGATGCACAAGACCTAATAGATATGGGTATAGATTGCCTTACTTCTGGTGAATTGGTCTGGAAAGATAAGGATATGGTTACTTTTTTAGAATCTACGCCCTCTACTTTACTTAGGCCATTGAATTATCCGCCGGGTGTGCCTGGGTTGGGTAGCTTTATTTATGGTAATATAGGGATAATAAATTTACTTGGTCGTTCTTTTTTGGCAAATATAGATTGCCCATTTAGAGTGGGGCTTGCTGAGATAGAAAGGATGCGTCAATCCACAAACCTTATAGTCATCGATTTTCATGCCCAGACTACGGCGGAGAAGCAAGCTTTTGCATATTATGTAAATGGTAAAGTA
Source organism: Candidatus Stahliibacteriota bacterium (assembly GCA_016208615.1). GTDB lineage: Bacteria > Hydrothermota > UBA3073 > JACQXS01 > JACQXS01 > JACQXS01. The sequence continues at coordinate 6,530 of JACQXS010000115.1, forward strand.
TCCGCAGTATTGGGTACACATACGAGAGTACAGACTGCGGATGAGCATATTTTATCAGAAGGCACGGGCTATATTACTGATATTGGGCTAACAGGTATTCACAATGCTGTCGGCGGTATGGATAAAGAGCTTTATATTGAATATTTCCTAAAGGGCATTCCTATAAGCCTTAAGCCCGCAACAACAGGCGAAAGTAAGCTTGATGGCATTATTTTATCCCTTGACGAGACAACAGGCAAAACTATTAGTTTGCGTAGATTTTGCTTGACAAGTAGTTAATACTTGACATATATTACTCTTATGAAGATTATCATAGGTTCCGACCATAGAGGAATAAGCTTAAAAACTAAAGTCAAGAAGTGGCTTAAAGCACAAAAAATAGAAGTAGAAGATATTGGGACTACTTCAAGTGTGGCTTGCGACTATCCGGATTTTGGTTTTAAGGTAGCCCTCGGAGTAGCAAAGGGGAATTTTGATTCAGGCATCCTTATCTGCAATACAGGAATCGGTATGTCCATTGTTGCCAATAAAGTAAAGGGTATCCGGGCAGCTCTTTGTATAAATGAACAGATGGCGGAAGCTGCTCGTCAGCATAATAATGCCAATGTGCTTGTTTTGGGAGCCGCATTTGTAGATGAAGAGCTGTTAGATAAGATTCTGGCACTCTGGATTAACACACAATTTGAAGGTGAACGCCATCAAGAGAGATTATCTAAAATAAAGGCATGGGGAGATAAATTGGTAGAGCGTGAAGTATTTGAGCGAGAAGTTGAGAAATGGAAAAAGGAAGCTAAAAGATGGCAATCACAAGCTTGGAGACGCTAATTTTTCCCTATTGCACCTTTTATCGGAGAGATTAAATCCCCATAATGACACAAATAGAGTTATTGAAACAAGGCAAAATAAGTAGCCAAGTCAAAAGAGTAGCCCAAGATGAAGGAGTAGAGGAAACATTTATAGTTGAGGGTGTGATTAAAGGTGAGATAGTTATCCCTTGTAATTCAACCTATAATTTATCACATCCCGTAGGCATAGGTAAAGGGTTGCGGACTAAGGTTAATTCCAATATCGGCTCATCACCCGATTGTATAGACTATGAGCTTGAGCGCCAAAAGGCAATACTCTCAAAACAGATAGGGGCAGATACTCTTATGGACTTATCAACAGGTGGTGATTTAGCGGCTTTTCGTAGGTTGGCACGCAAAAGTTTTAGTGGTCCACTTGGCACAGTTCCTATTTATGAGGCGGCTATTGAAGCTATTCAAAATAAGGGTGGCATTATCTTTATGACTGCGGATACTATTTTTGAAGTTATAGAAAGACAGGCAAAAGATGAGGTTGACTTTATTACTGTTCATTGTGGAGTTACACGCACCAGTTTTGATAAACTGAAATCTGAAGGTCGTGTGATGGATGTAGTTTCGCGTGGCTGTGCCTTCTTATTGACTTGGATGCTTGCTAATAATAACGAAAATCCATTATATGAATACTTTGATATGCTATTAGAGATTGCCTATAAGTATGATATTACACTCTCCCTGGGAGATGGGTTTAGACCGGGCTCAATAATTGATGCGACTGACCACGCTCAAATAGAGGAGCTGATTATATTAGGCGAATTAAAAGAGCGAGCCAATTTGCGCGGGGTACAAGTAATGATAGAGGGTCCGGGGCATATTCCTCTAAATGAAGTATCGGCTAATGTTTTGCTTGAAAAGAAGCTCTGTCATAATGCGCCATTTTATGTTCTGGGACCTCTGGTCACTGATATAGCTCCCGGTTATGATGAAATCACTGCTGCTATTGGTGGTGCCATAGCAGCGGGTGCGGGTGCGGATTTCCTTTGCTATGTTACCCCATCTGAGCATATAGGATTGCCTACCCTTGAAGATGTAAGACGAGGGATAATAGCCACCAGAATAGCGGCTCACGCAGGTGATATAGTCAAAGGCATTAAGGGAGCAAAAGATTGGGATTTGGCAATGTCCCACGCTCGCAAGAACTTGGACTGGCAAAAACAAATAGAATTAGCCATAGACCCCGAGGTTCTAAAAACTGCTCGTCTATCCAAACCACCTCACGAGCCAAATGTCTGCACTATGTGTGGCAAATACTGTGCTATAAAGATTGTAGAGGAAGCGATAAAGAGATAGCTCTCATTGGCGACATTTTTTTTCTTGACTTCATAAGAAATTAAGTTTATATGTAAAATATCTTGAAATTAAAAGAAGTAAGGAACTATCAATTAAACGAAAAGTGAGGGAATATGAAGCTTTCTAAAGAAAATAGTATTTCGTTAGCAGAGCAAGTCATTTTATCAAAAGACAAGATACCCGTAGCCGTGATTATGCCTATTGATGAATATAATAGTTTAAGAGAGACAGCAGAAATAATGAGTGATACAGAACTTGTGGTTGGTATAATGCGAGCGAATAAGGACATTAGGAAAGGGCGAACATATCCACTTAGGGAGGTTTTTGATGCTAAAGGTAAAGTTCGTTGTAGAAGTCACCGATGAAGCCTGGAAAGACCTTGAAATACTCATACCAAAAGAGCAAGAAAAAGCATATAAGATTTTCAGAGATATACTTTCTAAAAACTCATTTATTGGGGAAAAGTTAATAGGAAAGCTTGAAGGTAATTATTCTTACCGCCTGACAAGAAAGATTCGTATAATTTATGGAATTGATAACAGCAAGAAGATTATCTATATTAAGAAAATAAAGTATCACACAGCGGCTTATAGGTAATTATAGTTCTTTGAAATTTAAGTAAGCCTGTATAATAGCAGGCAAGCAATTCGCTTGATTTAAAGCTTTAGCCAAGCTAAGTGAGTTGCCCCGAGAAATCGGGGTGCTTCGTTGCTCTTAAGTCTTGACTAAGGTAGTCACATACTGTAGAAGGTTTGTGGCTGAGCAATGTGGGTGCCCCTTTTATTTTTGATAAACTTGATAATAATAGGCAATATAATTTTTAACCACTTAACAACGGAGGTGTGAAATGAGTGGGTGAAAATGGGTTCAGAGTGTAGAGTTAAAAGTAGAGAGTTTTAAGCTCAAGCCAATCGGCTTGAAAGGAGGAGAGAAATGAGAAAGTGGGGTAAATTTATAGTTGTCGGTATGATTGGTTTTGTGGTTATATCTCAGGGGTGGGGTCAGAAAGAAGACAAGAAGGTAGAGAATATTGGGACCTATATAGAAGGGAAGATGGCTGGAGAGGGAGCTGCCAGAGGAAGTGAGATGTTATTAGGAGTGGGGGCTGGGTGTTGTTTAGGTCCCGTTGGATATATATATCCCCTTGTTATATCTGGGGACCCTCCATATTATATGATAGAAGCGATGAAAGACAAGAGTGAAGAGTATAAGAGGGGTTTTTATGATGGATATAATAAGAAGAAACAAAATGCTTGGACAGGCACTACTGTGGGTTGTGTGCTTAGTGGATTAAGTACATTGGTGTACTATATAATAGTAATAGCTGCGGCTGCGGGAGGGGGTTATTAGAATAAACAACTAAAAAGCAAATAGTAATAGTTGCTAATAAGATAAATGAAGGGGAAACGGGTTTGTAATTTAAACCTAAAAAAGATGGTTTTCAGTTAGCCCTTAATTATAAATTTATGTAGTAAGAATTAAGCTTAATCCTTATTGAAAATCCCAACTTGGCGGAAGGGACTACTTACCGTTTATAGCTTTTACTTTGGATTAAAAAGATTATAGGTGTTTAAGAGCTTCTTTTATAATTTCTTCTAATGAAGCAGTTTTTAGGCAGACACGCGGGTCCGCCCCTACAATTAGTACCAGTTTTCTTGCCTTTATTGGCTCTATGCCTAATCCTACAAGTGCTTTAATGGCTGTATTTTCAAGGCTTTCCGGTATATCTTCTTTTTTATACTTTTCTTTCAGTTCCATAATCATCTTATTGGCTCTTTTTTCACCTATACCCTTGATAGACGAGATGGCATCAGTATCTTCCTTAACAATATTCACTTTAAATTCCTCAAATGTAGTTCTTGACATAATTCGTAATGCGGTATAGGGACCAATGCCATCAACTATTAGCAGGTCCGTAAAAAAGACACGCTCTTCTATTGTCTTGAAACCGAACAGTTCTAATTTTTCATTTTTAATGCTGAGGTAGGTGAAAATTTTAATCTTTTCTCCTATTTCTCCTGCTTTTTCATAAGTAGATAGTGGAATAGCAATAGCGATGGCTAATCCCTCTCTTTCAATAATCAGTTTAGCAGGCTCTTTTTGATATATCTTACCTTCAATCCATTCTATCATTTAAGTTTAAAGTCTCCTTTTGTCCTGTTGATTCATCAGAATAAAATATCATCCCACCACATTCACCGCAGATGCCTAAAATCTCCTCTTCTTTATGACTAATTATTATACTTACAACCCTGTTACATATTGGACATACTCCTTGCAGTATTTCATCCTTCATATAACTAACTCTTGTTTTGGAGTCTTTATTTTTCATTTTTCATCGCATAACATAATGCACAAGCAATGGCATCGCTAATATCCATAGAGGGAGCGGTTTTTATTTTTAGTAATCTTTCCACCATTCCGTGCACCTGATATTTAGATGCTCTTCCACTTCCGGAGACAGCTTTTTTAATTTCCGTTGGTGTATATTCTTTTATCTTTATACCACTATCTTCCGCGGCCATTAAAAGCACTCCTCTTGCCTGTGCCAAAGCGCATAAAGATTTAGGGTTCTGCTTGTAAAAGATAGTCTCATACACAGCAATATCTGGTTTTTCCTTTTGCATTACTGCTTTCAGTTCATCATACAGTTTTTTAAGCCGTTTATGAGTAGGTAATTTGTTGGTAGTGGAGCAGATTCCCGAGGTTATTAATTTATTCTTTTCTATAATTGCATATCCCGTATATCTCAGCCCAGCATCTATACCGATTATTTTCACTCTTGTTCCTGTTCTTGCAGTAACTCATCCGGTATATCAAAATTAGCATACACTTTTTGCACATCTTCGTGTTCTTCCAGCAAATCCATAATCTGCAGTGCTTGTTTGGCTTGCTTTTTTTCTACTTTAATTTTATTTTTGGGCAAGTTAGTAATTTCCGCCTTATTATATTTTATCTTATTTTCGTCCAATGCTTTTTTAAGTTCTTCAACCTTATCTGGTCGTGTAGTTATATAAAAGGCAGTCTCATCATCGGTCCCTACATCCTCTCCCTCCAGTTCTATACATAAGTTAACGAGTTTTTCTTCATTCGTTTCGCTTTTATCCACATAAACAATTCCCTTTTCCTCAAACATCCACGCTACGCATCCATTTTGTCCCAAATTACCGCCATATTTGGCAAATATATGCCTAACTTCGGCAGTAGTTCTATTCTTATTGTCCGTAAGAACCTCTACCAATATAGCCGCCCCACCCGGTGCATATCCCTCATAAGAGACGGACTCATACATAACGCCCGGCAATTCACCCGTTCCTCTTTTAATCGCTTTTTCTACATGGTCTTTGGGCATACCGCCAGCCTTTGCATTTTCCATCGCACTTCTCAATTTTGAGTTCATACTTGGGTCACCACCACCTTCCTTAGCCGCTACTGTCAGTTCTCGTATTAGTTTAGTGAACATAGTACCCCTTTTCGCATCTTCCTTTTCCTTTTTATGCTTTATGGTCTTCCACTTAGAATGTCCTGACATTTTACACCTCCTTTTGTAATAAAATCAAATATCCAAATTATAGTTTACGTTCTATTGCTTTGTTTGTCAAGTAATTTTACTGCCTCCTGGTTTATGTAGTGGTATTCCTTGTTTGCATAAAGGGCAATCCGCGGGATACCAGTTTGCGACTTTTTCACTATAAATGGCAAAAAAAGGAACGCCGAAGTCAATTTTCATCTCGCTTCTATCAATAATGACTGCTACTCCTATAATAGTACCGTTTCTTTTCTTGATTGCTTCTATTGTTTGCATCACCGAGCCACCCGTAGTAAAAACATCGTCAACGACTAAAATTTTTTCCTTTAGTCTAATTTCAAATCCTCTCTTAAATTCTCTACCATCAGTTGTTTTTTCTGCGAATATGCATCGTTTATTTAGATAGCGTGCGACTTCGTAGGCGATAATAATTCCACCCGTTGTGGGGCCTGCTATTATTTCAAGCTCTTGGGTTTTAAAATTTTCTGCTATCTCTTGGCAGATAAGAGTCGCAATGTTCGGGTGTTCAAGGAGTCTAAATTTTTCAAAATATCTTGCCGAGTGCAGACCTGAAGTAAGTTCAAAATGTCCCTCTTTTATCATTCCTATCTGTTTAAATAATTCTAAATAGTCTTTCATTTAGTAATAGTTTATTTAATTTAAGAAAGATGTCAAGAGGAAAAGCGTAAAAGTTTAAAATTTTAATACCAAATGTCAAATAAATAGAATACATTGCCACGAAAATACAAAGATACTTACCGCCGAGACGGGATGTCCCATAAATTATACAAAAGTCCAACTAAATACACGGGGTTAAAAGTTTATTAGGTAGCTATTTTAATTTCTGTCATTTAATAGCAAGGAAATAAGGAAGAGAAAAAGATTTAACTACTAAATAAAAACAGCATGCACTATCCCCTTAGTCTAATATAAATCAAGAGTTAAACCTGTACAAAAAATCTCCGTAGAAAGGAGGTGATCCAGCCGCACGTTCCCGTACGGCTACCTTGTTATGACTTCGCCCCAGTCACCCTACTTACCTTCGTTCCGACAAGTCGGAACTTCGGGTACTCAGAGCTTCCATGGCGTGACAGGCGGTGTGTACAAGGCCCGGGAACGTATTCACCGCAGCGTGCTTATCTGCGATTACTAGCGATTCCAACTTCATGGAGTCGAATTGCAGACTCCAATCCGAACTGGGACTGGTTTTAGGGATTAGCTCCACCTTGCGGTTTAGCAACCCGTTGTACCAGCCATTGTAGGACGTGTGTTGCCCTGGGCATAAAGGCCATGCGGATTTGACGTCATCCCCGCCTTCCTCTGAGTTAACCTCAGCAGTCCTCTTAGACTCCCGTAAAACGAAAGTAACTAAGAGTAGGGGTTGCGCTCGTTATGGAACTTAATCCGACACCTCACGGCACGAGCTGACGACAACCATGCAGCACCTGTGCTGGCTCCCTTTCGGGTCCCTTCCCTTTCGGGTAAGTACCACCAGCATGTCAAACCCAGGTAAGGTTTTTCGCGTATCTTCGGATTGAACCACATCCTCCACCGCTTGTGCGGGCCCCCGTCAATTCCTTTGAGTTTCAACCTTGCGGCCGTAGTCCCCAGGTGGACCACTTAACGCGTTAGCTTCGGCACTTCCGCCTAAGGCGAAAACACCAAGTGGTCATCGTTTACGGCTAGGACTACCAGGGTATCTAATCCTGTTTGCTCCCCTAGCTTTCGGTTTTCAGCGTCAGCAATGAACCAGAGAGCCGCTTTCGCCACAAGTGTTCTTCCCGATCTCCACACATTTTACCGTTACACCGGGAGTTCCACTCTCCCCTCTCATGCTCAAGGCCTTCAGTATAGAGAAGCATATGTAAGTTAAGCTCACACTTTTAATCCTCTACTTAAAGGTCCGCCTACTCCCCCTTTACACCCAGTAATTTCGGATAGCGCTCGCTTCTCTCGTTTTACCGCGGCTGCTGGCACGAAATTAGCCGAAGCTTCCTTTTGGGGTACCGTCATAATCTTCCCCCCTGACAGAGGTTTACAATCCGAAAACCTTCATCCCTCACACAGCGTCGCTGGGTCAGGCTTTCGCCCATTGCCCAAATTTCTAGACTGCTGCCTCCCGTAGGAGTTGGGACCGTGTCTCAGTTCCCATGTGGTTGGTCACCCTCTCAGGCCAACTACCCGTCGTAGGCTTGGTGAGCCATTACCTCACCAACTACCTGATAGGA
>JACQXS010000015.1 GCA_016208615.1 Candidatus Stahliibacteriota bacterium
CCCGCTATAAAAACTCTTTTATTGACAATTTAATAGATATAGTTTATTGTCAATATATGGATGCTGTAAGTCCCGAAGCAAGTGGGATTGTCAATCAACTGCTTACCGGCAATAAACTTGCACTTGCCCGTGCTATCAGTAATGTTGAAAATGGGAATACCCCTATTTTGAAATCTATTTTCAAACATACAGGGCGTGCCTATTACATAGGGGTAACTGGGCCACCTGGGGCGGGTAAATCTACCTTAGTCAACCAAATTACTTGCCAATTGCTTGATAATCATAAAAAAGTAGGCGTTATAGCGGTTGACCCTACCAGTCCATTTTCTGGTGGTGCATTACTTGGTGATAGAATTAGAATGTCAGACCTAACTACAAGAGAGGGCGTTTTTATTCGTAGTATGGCATCCAGAGGTAGTTTAGGCGGATTAGCCAAGGCAACAAAAAATGTCGCCCTACTTTTTGATGCTTTTGGAATGGATTATATAATTATAGAAACAATAGGAGTGGGACAAGTGGAATTAGATATTGCCAGTGTATGTGATACTGTGGTCGTAGCATTAGTGCCGGAGTCAGGTGATGCTATCCAAGCAATGAAAGCCGGCTTACTTGAGATTGCTGATATTATCACAGTGAATAAAGCTGACCGCGAAGGTGCTGACCGTGTAGCCATAGAACTTAAATTTATTACAGAACTTAGGAATACGAAATGCGAATGGGAATACCCTATTACAAAAACAATAGCCACTGAGGGTAAGGGGATAGATGAACTTATGTCCCTTATAGAATTGCATCAACAATACTTAAAAATAAGTGGCAACTTTGAGTATAAACGGAAACAAAGAATAAAGGAGAGAATAAAGGAACTCATAGACGATAAAATAAGAAACCTTATTGAAAAAGATATACTTACGGATGAAAAATTAGATACCCTCGTGAATAAGATTTATGCCCGAGAATTAGACCCATTCCAGACTACTGATGAAATTACACGAACTCTCTTTCAGGCAATACAGAATGAAAAATGATAAATCCTAAGTCCGAAATTCTAAATCCTAAACAAATTCAAATGTCTCAAATCCCAAATAAAGATGTGGTTTGATATTATATTAGGAGCAGTAATTATGGGCTGTATGGTTCTTGGCACTATAAAAGGCGGGATACGAGAAATATTTGGTATATTGGGAGTAATTATGGGTATATTTATAGGGACTGGGTTTTACAATAGACTTGCTCTGCTACTTCCTATAAATAATCTAACGGTAGGTAAAGTAGTAAGTTTTATCATTATATTTGTTCTAATTTCGCTCGCCATATATTTTATAGGATTTCTCATATATTCATTTCTGCATTTAATAAAAGTTGGAGTTATAGATAGATTAATTGGACTAATTTTAGGTACTATAAATGGACTTATCTGTCTTCTTGCTTCTCTATCTCCGCAAGGAAACAAGATAGTAAGCAAATCAAAAATTGCTCCAATAGTATTTACTGAATTACGCTTACTGAAGCATATTTTACCCCAAGAATTCCAACCCAAATTGAAATGGCATACTCCTCGTGAAGCTACTCTATGGGTTTCTATTCCGACTTCCTAATCTCGCCTGCTACTTTCCTGTCTTTATCCATATATCATGGACATAACACACAATAGCGATTAAGAACCACGCATTGGCAAAATGAACAAAACTAATAGCTGACATCGGTATCGGAATCACGAACACTTTAACTATTATAGATAAAATAATACTAATAATGCCTACATACAAGGCAACTGTTGGAGCAATTCCTCTTCCTTTCATCTTGCACCTCCTAATAAGAAATATATTACCTAAATAGTATTTGTCAAGTAAAAAAAATGCTAAAACATTATAGTAGCAGGTTAGATAACTTGCTCCTACCCTTATTGCTTGACAAATTGCTCTAATATGATATATCTTTTTTTATGGACAATGTTTTAGTTATTGGAGGTGGGATAGCGGGGATACAAGCTTCTATAGATATTGCGAATATGGGGTTCAAAGTCTATCTTGTGGAAAAATCACCCAGCATCGGTGGTAGGATGGCTCAACTTGACAAAACCTTTCCCACTAATGATTGTTCTATCTGTATTCTGGCACCTAAAATGATTGAATGTTCACAGCATAAGAATATTACTCTTTTAACCTATTCTGAAATTACTAAAGTAATTGGTAGTGTTGGCAATTTCAATATTACCATACTTAACAAGCAAAGATATGTAGATAACTCTAAATGCAATGGCTGTAATAAGTGTTCAGAAGTTTGTCCTGTTGAATTGCCCAATGAATTTGATATGGAACTTGGGAATAGGAAAGCAATATATAAATATTTTCCCCAAGCCATCCCTAATGTTTATGTGATTGATAAAAAGGGTATATCGCCTTGTAGAGGTGCCTGTCCAGCGGGTATTAATGTGCAGGGCTATGTAGCATTGATTGCCAAGGGTAAATTTAATGAAGCACTTGCGATTATTAAAGAAACAATTCCTTTTCCGTCAACAATAGGTAGGATTTGCACGCGTCCTTGCGAATCCATATGCAATAGGAAGGAAATAGATGAGCCGATAAATATATGTGGCTTAAAACGCTTTGTTGCTGATTATTATGATTTACCTTCACCGACTATTGAGAAGAGTAAAGAGAAGATTGCGATAATAGGGAGTGGACCAGCAGGTTTGACAGCAGGAGAGAGACTTGCAAAACAAGGATATAGAGTAACTATTTTTGAATCTCTGCCAGTTGCGGGTGGAATGTTAGGAGCAGTTATACCGGAATATAGGCTTCCCAAACAAGTAATACAAAAAGAGATTGATAGTATCACGGGTATAGAGATTAAATTAAATACTACTATTGGTAAAGATATTACAATAAGTGAGCTTTTTAATGCCGGGTTTAAGGCACTTTTCATTGCTACCGGGGCGCACAAAGACTTAAAACTAAATATCAAGGGTGAAACTTTACCTAATGTTATGCCTGCGGTTGCTTTTTTGAAACATATAAAGCTACAAGGTAAAATCAAACTTAAAGGCATAGTTGTTGTGATAGGAGGTGGTAATTCAGCCATAGATGCCGCGAGGTCTGCCATCAGGTTAGGTGCAAAAGAAGTCAGAATCTATTATAGAAGAACGAAAGCCGAAATGCCTGCCCTTAAATGGGAAATAGGAGCCGCAGAAAAGGAAGGCATAAAGATTTATTATCTTATCGCTCCTATTGAAATCACAAGAGATAGCATAAAATCTATTAGAATGGAATTAGGTGAACCGGATACAAGTGGCAGAAGGCGTCCTATTCCTATAAAGGGGTCAGAATTTAGCGAAAGGGTTGATTTTATTATCCCCGCAATTGGCCAATCGACTGACCTATCTTTTATTCCCAATACACTTGGGCTAAAAATTTCACCTCAAAATACAATTATTGCAGATGCTGAAACGGGTATGACTAATATACCGGGTATATTTGCAGGTGGAGATGTAGTTACGGGACCATCTACTGCGATTGAGGCGGTAGCTTGCGGTAAAAAAGTAGCTCTTTCTATACATAAATATCTAAATAACGAACCCTTAACTCTTGATATTCAATTGCCCAAAGTCATCTCATATCAAGAATTAGATATAAAAGGTATTCAAAATGAAAATAGTTATCCCTGTATAAGTATTGCACCAAGCAAAAGGATTAAAAACTTTAAGGAAGTGGAACTTGGCTATGATACTGACACTGCAATGAAAGAAGCCAATAGATGTTTGCAATGTGCGGGTTGTTGCGATTGTCGGGAGTGTGAAAAGGTATGCGAGCCCAAAGCTATAAATCACGATATGAAAGAACAGTATATAGAGCTTAATGTAAGGGCTATTGTTTTAGCCACTGGATTTGAGCCCGCTGATATAAGTTCAATTAAAGAATATGGATACGGAACAATAAAAAATGTAATTACAGCACTGGAGTACGAGAGAATGATTAGTGCTTCCGGTCCCACTAATGGTAAGATTAAAATGCCTTCTGATGGCAAAAGACCTAAAAGAATCGCCTTTATCCAATGTGTAGGTTCGCGAGATGAAAGTCATAAACCTTACTGTTCTGCTGTTTGTTGTATGCATGCTACAAAAGAGGCAATTTTATCTAATGAGCATTACCCAGATATAGAGACATTTATTTTTTATACTGATTTGCGGGCTACGGGTAAGAGGTTTCAAGAATATATTGAAAGGGCGAAAAAGGAGTACAAGGTTAAGTATATTAGAAGTAAGCCGGGTAAAATTACAGAACTAAAAGATAATCCTATTATATGGTATGAGGACACTATTACTCAAAAAGTGAACCAAATGGAAGTAGATATGGTAGTGATTGCTCAAGCCCTAATACCTTCAGAGAGCAACAAAAAGATAGCTGAATTGATGGGCATAAAGTTAGATGAATATGGATTTATTGATAGCCCGGATAAACTTTATCTGCCTGTTGATACTTCTATTCAAGGTATATTTGCTTGTGGATATTGTCAAAGCCCACAAGATATACCGGATTCTGTTATACAGGCATCAGCAGTAGCAGCCAAAGTAGCAGAAATTAGTAAATAATAAAAGATGTTTAGAAAACGGATAGGAGTTTTTGTTTGTCATTGCGGTAGCAATATAGCAGGGGTGGTACGCATCCCGGAGGTAATAGAGTATGTAAAATTGCTACCCAATGTTGTGCATTCTGAATCACTATTATATACCTGCTCTGAGGATGGGCTAACTACAATTAAAAAGAGAATAAAGGAATTAGAGCTAAACAGAGTAGTAGTTGCATCCTGTACCCCCCGTACTCATGAGTGGCTTTTTAGGAACACCTGTGAGCAGGCAGGTCTAAATCGTTATTTGTTTGAATTCGTGAACATTAGGGAGCATTGCTCTTGGATTCACCGTTCTATGCCTGATGAGGTAACAGAGAAAGCAAAAGAGTTGATTAAAATGGGGGTTGCAAAAGCCTATTTCCTTGAGCCCCAAGAAGAGATAGAAGCGGATGTTTATCCATCGGTCCTTGTTATTGGTGGTGGAATAGCAGGGATGACAGCGGCTTTAAGTCTCGCTAATCAAAATATTGCTGTCCATCTTGTTGAGCAGCAAAATAGGTTGGGCGGATTGATGGTCAATCTGAATAGTTTTTTCCCAATTGACCACGATACACACCCAATAATTGAGCAGGTAGAGAAGCATCCGAATATTACTTTGCATCTGGGAAATGAAATACAGGGAATCAGCGGATTTATAGGTAACTTTGATATAGACTTAAAAGCTAAAAGCTTTAAGGTTGGTACTATTATTGTCGCTACTGGAGCAAAAGAATTAAAGCCTTTTAGCCATTACAGGTATGGAGAGATGGAAGGTATTATGACACAACTTGAACTGGAAGGGCGGTTATCGGTAATCGGTGATCGGTTATCGCAAACCGAACACCCAACACCAAACACCGTAGTGATGATTAATTGTGTTGGAGCAAGAGTAGATGAGCGAATGTATTGTAGCAGATTTTGTTGTATTTGGGCGATGAAAAATGCCTGTCTTATCAAAGAGCATAATCCCAATGCTAATATCTATATCCTACACCGGGATGTAATGGCTTATGGGACAGAGTTTGAAAAATACTATAAACAGGCAAGGGAAAAGGGAATTAGATTTATTAGATATCATCCGCTTAAACTACCACAAGTTATTGGTCATCAAAAAGTGGAAGCAGTGAAAGTTTATCACGAACTTGTAGGTAAAGAAATAGAACTTCCTGCTAATATAGTAGTGCTTACTACTCCTTTGGTGCCACAAGATGATGCAGAACAATTATCTAAACTACTTAAAGTGCCTTTGGGGAGTGAGGGCTTTTTCCTTGAAGCACACCTAAAATTAAGACCCGTAGAGTTCAGCACAGACGGTATATATTTATGTGGCAGTTGCAGGTATCCTGCTGATGTTCCTGAATCTATCACCCAAGCGTATGCCGCGTCAGCCAAAGCTTCTATTCCTATAATAAATGGCAAAGTTAAAGTAGAAGCCATTACAGCTTTGGCTAATAAAAGCTTATGTAGTGGCTGTGGAAATTGTATTAAAGTTTGCCCTTTTGAGGTGATAGAATTTAAAGAAAAGGAAGTAGGGCAAACCTTTAGGTTTGCTAAAGTCAATGAAATAGAATGCAAGGGCTGTGGTCTATGTGTATCTGTATGTCCAAATGGTGCTATGCAACAAAAGGGCTTCACCGATACACAATTATTGGCGATGATAGATGCTTTAACCGAACCTAACGATATTAACGAACCAAAAATCTTAATCTTTGCCTGTAACTGGTGTTCGTATGCGGGGGCGGATTTGGCAGGGGTGTCAAGGATTGAAATGCCTACTAATTGCAGAATTATAAGAGTAATGTGTAGTGCCAGAGTGAGGGCGGAATTCTTGCTTTACGCACTCTCAAAAGGAATAGACGGGGTAATGATTTTGGGCTGCCACCCCGGAGAATGCCACTACTCGGAAGGCAATTATTATACAAGACGCAGAGGAATTATGGTTAAAAAGATATTGGACTTCTGCGGAATTGAGCCAGAGAGAGTGCAAATAAATTGGATATCCGCATCAGAAGGAAATAAATTTGCAGAAATAGTAAAAGAAATGGTAGAAAAAATTAAACCCCTGACAACTACTACGGAGAAGCCCAAAATATATTGACAGAGAATAGAAAAGATTATATAATTAAGAGAAGTAGAAAATACAATATTTCGTCTATGAACGAGTTAAGTGAAATACAACATATATTGGAGAAAGGCGGATTAAATGCTAAAAATAAGAGCTTTTATATTTGATAATGACATAGAGAAAATAATACCACTCGACTATTATATTATGGGTAAGAGACCCATAGAAGCCATTAGAGAATCCTATAAAAATTATAATGGAGAAATATTTATAGCCGAGGATAATGATGAGATAGTAGGATATGTATCTTTGTCATTTCCACATTGGGATAAAGTTGCTTATATTGACTATCTCGCAGTAGTTGAATCGAGAAGGAATCAAGGAATTGGACATAAGTTGGTTCAAAAGGTAAAGATTTTAGCAAGGGAAAAAAGTGCGAGAATTATAGCAGTACCCACTGCTTTATGGAATATTCGAGGGATAGGTTTCTACAAAAGAGAAGGTTTTCAATTACGAGCAGTATTATCTAATTGGATAGGAGATGGAAATGACTTATTGTGGTTAGATGAAACATTGTAGGAAATTATATTACGGAATATGAATAATATCTATCTTCCGTATATTGCTACTATTAAGAAAGTAGAGCCCCAAACCCCTGATACGGCACTAATTAGTATAGTTATTGATGACTTGGGCTTTGCTAATCAATTTAATTACTCTAAATAATAGGACTGATTATGGTAAAATTGAACTCTTATATGGAGCAAAAAGTCCCGCAGATTTATGCTTTAAGGAAGAGTTAAAAAATTGGAATAAATATGCTAATGTATATCTTACTGTGGATAAGGGAGATAAGCATTGGCAAGAATATGTCGGGTTTGTGCCGCAGGTTTTAGAGACTATAAATCCAAGTAATGAAGATAAAGTGGCATTTGTCTGTGGTCCCCCTATAATGATAAAAATTGTGCTTGATAGGTTGCGGAAAATGGGATTCCCTGATAAGCATATAATTACAACACTGGAAATGAAAATGAAATGCGGAGTTGGAAAATGTGGAAGATGTAATATTGAGAATAGATATATCTGCATAGACGGTCCAGTATTTACAGTTGAAGAGTTAAATAAATTGAGATGGATAGAATGATAAATCCTAAATCCGAAATCCTAAATCCTAAACAAATTCTAATGTTTCAAATCCCAAATTCTAAACAGAGTGATGTAATCATCAAACGGAGTGATGTAATCATCAAACAAAAATGTTTGGGAAATTGGGATTTAGGATTTTTATTAAGCTATGAGGACTAATATAAAGGAATTAATAGTTCGTAAGAAGTTGCAGGGTTGTATTGAATGTGGTAAATGTGTTGCTTCCTGCCCTATGTATGAGATGTTTAAGGATTTCTCTTACGAATATTCAGCTCGCGGGATTATTGGAAAAGTGCTTTTTGGAGCGAAGTGGAAATCCCGACTTGGCGGGGTGGGTGAGGATATATTAAAAGATAAGTCAATCTGGTATTGTCTGACCTGTGATGTCTGTACTGATGGCTGTCCTGCGGGTGTGAAGTTTTGTGAGTTCATTAAGGGATTAAGACAGATAGCAATTGAGAAGGGAGTGAAAGAATTAGGACTTTTTTGTAAAAGGTGCGGCAATTACTTCTTACCTACCCATACGCTTGAATACCTGCGAGAGAAAATTATAACCCCTAATCCCCAATCCCTAATCCCTAATTTAGATTGGCTACTTTTATGTCCTAAATGTAGAAAATATGAAATCAGCCAAAAAATAAAAGAGCTACTCCCGGGAAACAAGAAAATTACTAAAACAATAAAAGAAACTTGACAATCGGTATATCCGATTAAGTATAAATAAGAAAGTGGCAAAAGTTAAGTGGATGCTAAAAAATATGCAATTTAGTGGTCAATCTGACTCTGGATATACTTGTTTAATGGATACGAGAGATGCAAATACAGCTCCTACTCCTATGGAACTTTTGCTTATAGCATTAGGAGGCTGTACAGGAATGGATGTAGTTAGTCTTCTCCAAAAGATGAAAGTTAAGTTTAATAGCTTGGAGATAGAACTTAAAGGTGATAGGTCAGACGAGCATCCGCGGGTTTATAAAAAAATAGAGCTTGTGTATAAAGTAAAAGGCGATAATGTTCCGGAGGATAAAGTAAGAAAGGCAGTTAAATTATCACAAGATAAATATTGTTCAGTATCCGCAATGCTTAAACCAAATGTAGAAATAAGCTATACCATTGAGGTAATCTAAGCATACTCCCCATTTTTTTACTTGACATTGTTTTTGAGGTAATATATTTTGTGTATAGTGTCAAATTATCACTTTGCCCTTTATGAATAAACTAATTTTATTGATTTTCTTTCTATCTTTTGGACTTTTGATTTGTCAACCTTTAAATGCTTTTCCCTTTCGTCCACATGTTGGAGTAGGATATACAACTTCCTATGGTAAAGGAATAGATGGTTTGGGGTATCATATAGGAGGTAGATGGCTTCTAGAAGCAAATTCAAATCAGAAATATAGTTTAGAAATAACATATATAAAAGCAGTTGTTTCAGAGAATAGAAATTATGTTGCGATTGGGATTGTTTTGGAGCAAAAAAAGTTTAACTGGTTTAATATGTCGATTGGAACGATTGGATACATAAATACACAAGAGAATACTAAACCTTTTGGAATAGTTACAAATTTAGGGTGGGAGCCAAAAACAATTGGTCATTTAAAACCATTTGTTACATATAGGTCTGAGTGGATATTTGATAAAGTGCTTTTGGGAATTGATTCAATAAGTATTGGAATAACATTTTAACAATTAGGATAGAAATCCAAACACCTAATTCAACTTATTTCATATAAAGTAAAATAAAAAATCCCTGTAAATTAAGAAATGTCCACACAATGATAGTGGCAAAAGTTAAGTGGATAGCTGTTAGGTAACAAGAAATAATATGGAAAGCAAGAAATTATCTTTTTTAGATAAGTATCTGACGGTATGGATTTTTCTTGCAATGATTGTAGGTGTGTGTTCCGGATACTTTTATCCAAGAATTGTAGATTTTTGGAATAAATTTCAAGTCGGAACAACAAACATTCCGATTGCTATTGGGCTTATTCTTATGATGTATCCGCCGCTCGCCAAAGTAAAATATGAGGAGTTGGGTGATGTTTTCCGTGATATAAAATTACTTTTTCTTTCCCTTATCCAGAATTGGCTTATTGGGCCCGTATTGATGTTCATATTGGCAATAATTTTCTTAAAAAATTACCCCGAGTATATGGTAGGTCTAATAATGATAGGACTTGCCAGATGTATTGCTATGGTCATAGTTTGGAATGAGATTGCGGGCGGTGATACGGAGTATTGTGCCGCATTAGTGGCGTTCAATTCTATTTTTCAAGTCGTTCTTTATCCTGTTTATGCGTGGGTATTTATTACTATCTTACCTGAATGGTTTGGATTAAAAGGCATCATAGTGAATATTACCATCGGACAGATTGCCAAAAGCGTTTTCATTTATCTTGGTATCCCTTTTTTAGCTGGAATAATAACCCGCTTTGCACTTATAAAAATAAGGGATAAAAATTGGTATCAGACAAAGTTTATACCCAAAATGTTTCTTGTGTCATTCTACATTGGTAAAAAGATAGATGCCAATTACTCTAAAACAGCTACTTTATCTTTTACAGCGGCGAGCAACAATTTTGAACTTGCCATTGCAGTGGCGATAGCGGTGTTTGGCATAAATTCAGGTCAAGCATTTGCAGCGGTCATAGGCCCATTAGTAGAAGTACCTGTCTTAATCTCGCTTGTAAATTTAGCTACCCATTTTCGCGGGAAACACTTTTAACTTTTAATTTGTCTTTTTGCTTTTACTTAATCCTTACAACTTACCCTTTTTTATACTTGACATTGTGCAGAGGTATAGTATTTAATAACGAATGTTATTTATTTTTCTTTTTAATTTGGGGTATTCCGTAGATTTGCCTACTACTTATATCTCTTCGCGTGGTAGTTATACTACTGAATTTAGGATAAGTGAAAAAGGTAAGTTAATCGGGAGCATCGGCATAGTACCTATAAACAATTTTGTGTTCGGTCTCTCATATGGAGGTGAAGGAATTATAGGTTCAGGCACGCCCAAATATAACTCATCCCCGGGCATTCAGGCGAAGTGTGGATTTGCGGGGCCAAAGTTTTCAATGGCAATCGGATATGATTCAGAAACATACGGGACTTCACCTCTTGGAGTGTATGGGGTTTTGGGAGGTGATTTGAGTTGGAAGCTTATTCCTTATATTGGGGTAGGGTATCACGACTATACTAAACCCTTTTGTGGGCTTGAGATTGGAGTATTGCCATCAGCAATACTTGTAATGGAAGGGTATCTTGAAGAAGGTAATTTCTTATTTAATGGTGGCATAAGATGGATATTTGAGCAACAAATAATGATAGAGTTTGACTTTAAAGATGTTTTCAGCCATCAACCCATACGGGCACTCAAATTTTCATATATGGGCTATATTTAAGGCGCGATTTAGTGTTCTTATAATCGGGATGAAGATTTTATTAATAATATTAGCCGCTTCTGTGTTGTTGAAGATTCTTATTAGGATATTAGCGAAATTACATCCTTCTCCTGCTCCTGCTTTTATAGGACGGTTCTTGGATAGTAATCTAAGGCGAAAAGTTCAGTCCCCCAATAAATTGATACACCGTAGTGGAATAAGAGAAGGAATACAAGTATTAGAACTTGGATGTGGAAGTGGGGCCTTCACTACCTTTGTTGCGAGAACAGTTGGCGAAAATGGTAAAGTGTATGCCCTTGATATTCAGCCTAAAATGTTAAAACAATTGGAACAAAAACTGTCTAAGACTGAAAATAAGGACATTAAAAATGTAGAGTTAATACATGGTGATGCCTATAAGTTACCATTTGATAATAACTCATTAGACCTTGCTTATATGGTAACAGTGCTTCAGGAAATACCTGACCGGCACAAAGCATTGCAAGAGATTAAGAGAGTATTGAAACCTGGTGGTATGCTTGCTGTCACAGAACATTTATTTGACCCTGACTATGCCTTAAAATCAACTACTATTAAGCTATGCCAAGAAGTGGGCTTTGTTTTAGATGAAGCATTAGGGAGTATATGGAATTATACGGTAAGAGTTAAAAAGCCATAGGATAAATATGTCGGTTAATATGATAATGCAAAAGAGTATTGGACTAAAATCACAAGAACTTTTTCATATAACTTTTGAAGATAAGAAGAATATATTCTTGAATCGCCTTAAAAGTCCAAGTGGTAAGATAAAATATAAAAGATATATAGGCTCACCATTAAGATATGCGGGTGGTAAAAGTCTTGCCGTTGGTCTAATAATAGAGCATTTGCCTGATACCATTAAGAGAGTTATTTCTCCTTTTTGGGGTGGTGGGTCGGTTGAAATTGCAGTAGCAAAAGAATTAGGAATTGAAGTATTAGGATTTGAAATTTTTGATATTTTAGTGAATTATTGGAAGGTTCAAATAGAAAGACCACAAGATTTATACAATGAATTATTATCTTTAAGCCCAACAAATGAGGAGTATAAAAGGGTGAAAGCAAAATTAAAAGCTCACTGGAAAAAAGAAATAACTTTATCTCCACTTGAACTTGCAACATACTACTATTTTAATCACAACCTATCATATGGGCCTGGTTTTTTGGGATGGATGGCTAAAATTTATGAAAATAAATACAGATACGACTTAATGATAAAAAAAGTAAGGGATTTTGATGTTAAAACTGTCTATGTGGAGTGCGATACATTTGAAAATGTAATTCCAAAGTTTAATAGAGATTTTTTGTATTGTGACCCACCCTATTATTTGGAAGGTGATAGTATGGTGTTTCGCGGTATATATCCACAACGCAATTTTCCTGTTCATCACAAAGATTTTAATCATAGGGGATTGCACGAGTTATTGCTAAAACATAAAGGCGGTTTTATTTTATCATATAATGATTGCTCTACTATAAGAAAGTGGTATGCGGGTTGCAAAATTATTGATGTGTTCTGGCAATATACAATGGGACAGGGTGAAACAAGAATTGGATATAATCGCAAAAAAGAAAATAGAAATCATATTAAAAAATCTCACGAAATATTAATAATAAAATATGATTAAAAAGAGAGCAATGACATCTGAAAAAGCAAGTTTTGTTAAAACACAAGGACATTTGAATTCTAAAGAGTTTGCTAAATTAATAGGGCTTGGTGATGATTATTTAAATGATCCGCGAGCAAAAAAAGATGTGATAGACAAAAGTGGTGATTCATATTCTGTTAAAAGTGGAGAAAAGAAGTGGCAAATCTTCCTATATGGCAAAACGAGATTTGAGGAAGATTATTCCTTCAAGGCAATGAATGGAATTGGGCAACTACTACTTGACTGTATAGAATGCTTCCCTGTCTCAAGAAGTCGTTACTTGGAAAACAAACAGCTATATAAAAATAAATTGCAGCAACCAATGATAGAATTATGTAATAAATTAAGAAATAAAAACATACTCTCTGCGTTTATTGATAAAGCGATGTTTAATAGTGGCGAAGTGAATTATTTAGCAATAAAGCATGAGGATAAATTCCATATTTATTGGTCAAGAGATATTGTCAATACTTTATCTGAAAATATTGTTGTTGAGAACTCACAAGCAAGAAATGTAAATCAAACCTCTAATCAAAAAGTGGTCTTTAGAGTTAATAATATAACTTACGGAGAAATAGAGATGAGAAACGATAGCGATGTTCACTATCGCGAAGTAAAGGTTTGGCTAAATAAAAAACTGATTGTTGACTTACTTTTTAACAACATAACAAAAGTTCAAGAATATAGTGACAGAGTATTAGTTTATGGTGGAGCTATTAAAAAATTTGGCAGATGGTAAAGATATAAAACATAAGGAGGGATTTGAAATGGGGATTAAAATTGGGAGTAAAAAGTTATCAATTGAGGATGTAGTTAAAGTAGCACGCTATAATGAGACGGTTGAACTTCCGTTAGAGATTAAGGAGCGAGTGTGCCGAAACCGAGAGATTGTAGATAGGAAAGTAAAAAATAGAGAAGTAATGTATGGAGTGACTACTGGGATTGGCGAGCTGGCGAATGTAATTTTGTCTCCTGACCAGGTTAAGCAATTTCAGCGGTATATAGTTTATAGTCATGCGGCGGGTTATGGTGAGCCAATTGCTATTGAAAATGTTCGTGCTGCTATGCTTAGTCGGATTAATGTTTTGTGTCTTGGGCATTCGGCAATCAGACTACTGATAGTTGAAACACTTGTTGAGATGCTAAATCGTGGTGTTTCCCCTGTTATGTGTCAAAAAGGGTCTGTCGGTGCTTGTGGTGATTTATCACCTATGTCACAGATGGCATTAGTATTATTAGGTGAGGGAGAGGCGTTTTATCAAGGGCAGCGATTGAGCGGTAAAGAGGCAATGGAAAAGGCAGGTATCCCGACTATAGTTTTTGAGGCACGGGACGGGTTGGCTTCTATCAATGGCTCTAATGTTATTGCGGGGATGGGTGCGATTGAAATCTATGACGCAGATAGATGGCTCAAAACCCAAGAAATAGCTGCCGCTATGACCCTGGAGGTACTGAATGCTAATATGTTTGCATATGATGAGCGATTACATAAGGCGCGTGGCTACTCCGGAGCTATTGAATGTGCAGAAAATATTAGAAAACTTACGGATGGTAGTGAACTCTTAAATCGTCCTGGTAAAAAGGTGCAGGATGCTTATAGTCTGCGAAGTACACCACAGGTAGTTGGAGCGGCAAAGGATACCTATAGATTTTCAAAACAAATGCTTGAAACAGATTTGAATGGCGTAGGTGATAATCCATTATTCTTTGAAGATGATGGTGGCACTTGTTTAACTGGTGCCAACTTTCAAGGCACACCACTTGCATTTGCACTTGAATTTCTTGGAATTGCAGTTACTACTGTTAGTGTGTTGTCCGAGAGAAGACTTAATAGATTACTAAATCCTCATCTTTCAATGGGATTGCCTGCCTATTTGACAAAAGGTGCGGGTATGTTTAGTGGCTTAATGCTTACTCAATATACGGCGGGAGCATTAGTATGTGAGAATAGGATACTTAGTAATCCAGCGGCTACGGGTTCAATTCCAGCGGCGGCTGACCAAGAGGATTTTGTGTCAATGGGTATGACCACGGCGATTAAGATGCGGCAGATTATAGAGAATGCGAATGCTATTGTTGCTATTGAACTCATTGCAGGGGCACAGGCAATAGATTATAGGAAGCCACTTAAACCTGGCAAGGGCACGCAAGCGGCATACGATGTGGTGCGTAAATATGTTAAATTTCTTGAAGATGACCGACCTTTATTTGATGATATCAATACTTTGACCCGTGTTGTTAAATCAGGTGAACTATTGGATGCGGTAGAGAAAGATGTAGGTAGGATTTTTTAGAACGAAGAGATTTTAGAAAAGATACACTATTACAATTACTATGAATGGGCAGGTGGCGGAATTGGCATACGCGCTAGGCTTAGGACCTAGTCCCGTTAAGGGGTGCGGGTTCAAGTCCCGCCTTGCCCAATTAAATGAATAGGGAACTCAAAATGCAAAATTCAAAACTCAAATACAATGCCACTAAATCACTCCCGCTTGCTTCGGGATTTACAATAAAACACTAAAATGCACAAAGAAGAAGGTTTAGAAGTCAAAGCTCAAAAGTCAAAACTTAAAAATAGACAATGCTTATATTAGTTGTCTATAGGAATAATTAACTTTATAATTAGCTTGCGAGGAGACAAAAATGGATATAAAAGTTAAAGAGATTAGCCAATGTAGGCGGGAATTGGAAATTAGTATGCCACCTGATGTAGTGAAAGCAAAGACAACAGAGCTTTATGATAGATATCAAAAGAATTTGCGTATTGATGGCTTTAGAAGGGGTAAAGTGCCGCTGGATGTCATAAAAAGTAAATATGGTAAAGCAATAGAACAGGAGGCGATAGATTTTACTATAAGTGAAGCATTTAAGAATGCAATTAAAGAAAAGGGACTAAACCCTATAACCCAAGGTATAGCAGAGGATACAAAATTCAGTGTTGAAACGGGCCTTTCTGTTAAAATAACTTTTGAAGTCGCACCTGACATAAAAATCAAAAACTATAAGGGAATAGAGATTAAACCCTATCCTACTGAGGTGAGTGAGAAGGAAATAGAATCCGTCTTATTAAAGATACAGGATTCCAAAGCCATTTACATTCCTGTCTTTACAAGAAGGGCAAGGATAGACGATATGCTTATAGTTGACTATGATATTTTGCACGAGGAACGGGGTATAATAAGAAAAGATAAAGCACATAGCTATACTATTATACTTGGTGCTCCTGAAGTACCGGAAGAAGTGACTAAATCACTTATTAACTCTTTAGTAGATGACCGGAAAAAAGTTTCCCTCAGGTATCCTACAGATTACAAAGATGCAAATCTGCGAGGTCAGTCAGTAGAATACGAATTTGTAGTACGTGAAATAAAAGAAAAGCAATTACCTCCGATAGATGATGAATTTGTAAAAGGTGTTGGCTTTAAGTCTCTTGTTGACCTCAAATCCAATGTAGAACAAGAGTTAAAGAAAGAAAAGCATAAAGAGTCTAACATCAAAGCAGAAACTCAAATTCTGAACTCTCTTATCCAGGATACACCATTTGAGCCACCCAGTTCAATTGTTGCCTCATATTTACAGCCCCTGCTTAAACAGGTAGAGAAGGAGATGAAAAAAGATGGAACGAAGGAAATGGATGCTGAAACAAAGAAAGCATTGGAGGAGATTGCTATTTGGCGCGCTAAAAGAGAAATATTACTTGATAAGATTTGTGAAATAGAGAAGATAGAGATGACTGAGCCCGAAATAAAGTCAAAGTTTATGGAAGTTGACGAATATAGACAAAAGGGGTATGAAAAGGTAGTTAAGAGCTTAAAAGAGAAAGGAACTTATGATTGGCTTATAGGAGAATTAAAAAGAGAAAAAGCAATGGATCTTTTAATAAGTTATACTAATAAGGGTGTTTAGAAATAGAACCTAAAAATAAGCCATAGTTTATGATAAATTCTAAATCCGAAATCCTAAATTCTAAACAAATTCCAATTTCTAAAATTCAAATGTTTAAAAGATAGCAGATAAAGATGAAATATAATGTAGGGCAAGCGAAACAGGTGTTTGTTTGCAAGGCTAAAGCCTTGCCCTACAAAAACTTTTATATTGAGAATGTTAGTTTGTAAATAGTGGATAACAGATGAAGTTTGATGATTTTTTAAAAAAGGTATCTGATGTAGATGGTATTTCTGATATCCATCTTAAAGTAGGCACACCACCTGTGTTAAGAAGGGATGGTACTCTTATTTTTGCTCCTCTTTCTCCCTTAACCCGACCTGCTCTTGATGAAATATTATCGGGACTTGTAACAGAGGAGCAGTTGAGAGAATTTGAAGCCAAGAGTGAATTAGATTTTGCCATTTCTTTTGAAGGTATTGGTAGGTGTAGAGTTAATCTTTACAAAGAAAAGGGTAATCCTGCCATTGCTATGCGGTTTGTGCCTGAACATATAAAAAGTACGGAGGAGCTTAAATTATCTCCTATCTTAAAAGAGTGGGCATTAAGTCCGCGTGGGCTTATTTTATGTACAGGGACAGCGGGGAGTGGTAAATCTACAACAATAGCGGCGATGTTGAATTATGTGAATCAGAATGTTGAAAAGAATATAATCACAGTAGAGGACCCTATAGAATTTATTTTCAAAGATAATAAGTCTATAATCTCTCAAAGAGAAGTAGGGATAGATACTGTTTCTTTTAATGAGGCATTGCGGCGTGTGTTTAGGGAGGACCCTGATATTATCTATGTAGGCGAGATAAGAGATTTTGAGACTATGGATATGTGTTTGAAAGTGGCGGATACAGGGCATTTAGTAGTTTCAACTCTTCATACCTTGAATGCCACTGAGACTATAAATAGGATAATTTCTTTCTTTCCTTCGCACCAGCATGAGCATATAAGGACACTACTTGCGGCTACTCTTGTTGGGGTGATTTCTTTGCGTCTATTACCGTATAAAGATGGTAAGGGTAGAGTTCCTGCGTGTGAAATAATGGTCTGTACGGAGATAATGAAGAAATATATCCTTGAAGGTAAGACAGAGCTTATTCCCAAAGCAATAGAAGACGGGATGCTTTATTATCATATGCAGACTTTTGACCAATCCATAATGCTGCTTTACAAAAATGGACTCATTAGCCAGGAGACTGCTTTCCGTTCTGTTACGAATGTGGATGAATTTGAGCGTCAATTAAAAGGTATAAAGGATTTTAAGCCATAAAATTTTTTTCTTGCAAAGAGAATTATTTGGATTAAAATTAAATGAAGTGTGCAAAAAAAGAAAATGAAAAGAAAGGAGGGTAAGATGAAGGGTTTATTTTTAGTTCTTTTTATGGCGGGGTGGCTGGTGGCGGACGAGCTGCCTGTAGCTAAGGTCGGGGAATACACGGTTACTCTTTCCAAGTTTAGGGAAAAGTATAAGCCGGTGGGCGATATAAATCGTGATTCCCTGAAGCAAATTGTGCTTAATGACCTTATAGCGGACAGGCTTATGCTCATAGATGCGTACGCGAAGGGATTGGATAAATCAATAGCCGACCAAATCCAGCCATATAAGAATCGGCTTACAGTTGGTAAGCTTTATGACTATGTAGTAATAAGCGTCAAGGATAAGAAGTTGCTACCCCTTATTTATCGTGAACTGCATAGTGGGGTTGAGTTTGCTGAGGTAGTGCGTAAATACTCTACTGATTATCAGGCAAAATATGGTGGCGATATAGGTGAGATTAGATGGGGTCAGCTTGAACCGGCATTACAAAAGGTAGCATTTTCGCTAAAAAAGGGTGAAGTATCGCAGCCGGTTAAGATAAGAGATGAGTATCGGATTGTCCAATTGACTGACCGCAAAGAAGTAAGGGGTAGGGATTTTGCAAAGGATATGGATGCGATAGGCGAGAGCTTGAAACAAAAAAGGCAATCCGAGCTTGCCAATGGCTATCTTGAGCATTTACGACGGTTTGCGCATCCAAAGTATAATATGAAAGTGATTGAGGAGGTGAGCAATGAGGTGAGTAAGTCGCCTGATAGCGTAAAGACGAGCAAAGATAAAGTAATGATGAGTTGGACAGGTGGCTCCTTTACGGTGGGCTATTTTCTGGCAAAGGCGGCTAATGAATTAAGGGCAGGCAGATTGGTCGGTGCGGAAGCTATCAAGAGTTGGTTAAGTAATCATCTGCTATATGAAAATCTGCTGCCTATTTCGGCGTCGCGTCACCAGTTTGATAAGATGCCGGATATTAAGCAACAGGTGACTCAACAGACAGAGACTCTTTTACTGCGTGAGTACATAGATAAAGAGATAGATGGCAAGATAAGTATAAGTGATGATGAGCTCTCGCAGTATTTTGAAGCCAATCAAGTCAATTATGGGGGTAAGCAGGTTAAATTTGAACAAATGCAGGCACGGGTAAGGTGGGATGTGGAGCGCGAGAAAAAGAAGCAAAAACGGGAAGAAGTAATTAGTGAATTGAAGCAAAAGGTAACAGTAGATATAAATTGGGCTAATTTAAAGGAGGAATAAGAAATGGAGAACAAAAGGGGCGGGCTACAAACGATACAAATGGCAATGGTGCTGTGTATCGGGTTATTGGTAATGGTGGGGTGCGATAAAATAGACCCACAGAAAAAGGGACAAGGTAAAAAAGAGAAAGGGCAAGTATTGGCTAAGGTGGGGAAGACGGTATTGATGGAAGAGGAATTTTATGCCCTTATACCGGCTCAATATAGGGATATGCTGGCACCCAGTCAGAAGAAAGAGTTATTGCAGAAGTG
This sequence comes from Candidatus Stahliibacteriota bacterium, assembly GCA_016208615.1. Classification (GTDB taxonomy): domain Bacteria; phylum Hydrothermota; class UBA3073; order JACQXS01; family JACQXS01; genus JACQXS01. The sequence continues at coordinate 19,650 of JACQXS010000015.1, forward strand.
GGTTGATAACGAGCTGGTCTATCAGAAAGCAGTGGAGGAAGGGATAAATAAAGAGGAAGAGATGAAATTAAAGATCCAGCAAATAGAGCATGAATTGGTTTCAAGTGCATTTCTTGAGCGGTACATAGGTAAGATTGGGAATTGCGAAGAAAATGAGGTATCCGAGTATTTTAATCTGCACAAGGATGAGTATAATAGTGAAAGGGAGGCGGCTCAAATAATAGTGACGGATAAGGAGCAGGCAAAGATGGTTGCAGGTAGAGCGAGGGCGGGTGAAGATTTTACGATGCTGGTTAGACAGTTTTCTATTGACCCGAATGCACAAAAGGGTGGCAACA
>JACQXS010000109.1 GCA_016208615.1 Candidatus Stahliibacteriota bacterium
CAAAGGTAGCCCTGATTACGGAGAACTCAAAAGCAGTAAAATGTTAGTCCCATATTTAAAAATAGAACAATATGGTCTAGAGAGTTTTATTGATAAAGATAACCTTTTAAAAGAAGATATGGAACTGGCTAAAAAAGGGTGGGACGCGGCTTTAAAGGCTATAACCAATAATGATTATGATATGGTGATACTAGATGAGCTTAACATTGCCATTGACTTTCATCTTCTTGATTTGAAAGAAGTAATAGAAGGATTGAATAGACGTAACCCTGCTCTTGATATAATAATAACCGGACGTTATGCCCCTGATGAAATTATTGATATTGCGGATACAGTAAGTGAAGTAACACTAGTAAAACATCATTATTATAAAGGCATATCCGCCAGAGAAGGAATAGAATATTAGAAGAATACTTATGTTTTTCATTTTATATCATTTCTTTTATAAGTTTTAACGCTTGATATGCCGTCTGCTCCCTTATTTTCTGTCGTGCCCCTTTGAATAAGAATTTGTGAGCAGTTAAAATTTTCTCCGTGCATAGTCCTATATAAACAAGCCCAACCGGCTTATCAGGCGCCTCACCCGTTGGACCCGCAATTCCGGTAGTTGCCACCCCAATATCAGCACCTGTAATTTCTCTTATTCCACTTGCCATTTCACAAGCTACCTCATAACTTACTGCCCCATAAGAAATTAGAGTTTGAGCAGAAACATTAAGTAATTTTTGCTTTAATAAATTAGAATAAGCCACGACACCACCCAAAAAATACTCCGAACTGCCAGGCACATCAGTTATTAGTTTTTGAATAAGCCCACCCGTACAAGATTCAGCAACTGCAATCATAAGTCCCTTCTCTTTCCCGCCAAGACGGGATTCCCGCTTCGCTTCAATAAATAGTTTGCCTATTTCTTCCTCAATCTCCATAATGGACATATTCTATTTCTTCCCTAATAATTCATTGAACTCTGCTACTGACATATAGGCGTCTCTGATTAAGGCTCTGAGGAGTCCTTTATCTAAAACTTTATGTTCAGGAATAGATAGAGTAGTTTTCATAGCGGGTTTTTTCATTATGATATGTCTACTTTTGGCTCGTCTGTCCACATACCAACCTGCTTTTTCAAATGCCCTCACTGCTTCCCTTCCCGAAATAGTAGGCTAAAAAGCCATTAGATAGCTATCTCCATAGCAGCTATTTTCTCTGTCTGTTTTGGCATTACTTCTTCATCCAAGACAGATAGGCAACCTCTTATAGCATCCTTAATATTCTCTATTGCCTCTTCAATAGTGTTCCCCTGGGAATGACAACCTGGGATTGCCGGACAGTGCACTACATAACCAAAATCTTCCCCTTTTTCAATAATCACTCTATAAATCATTATATCACCTCCACTGAAAATTTTATCCTTAACTCTCTAAATGTCAATTTTTATATATTTTCGGCTTCTAATAATTATGGACTTTGCTTTACAATCTGTACCCCCGCAGATGTACCAATTCTTGATGCTCCTGCCTCTATTAGTTTCACTACTTGCTTATATGTCCTTATGCCGCCTGATGCCTTTACCCCAAAAGTAGGCCCTACCGCTCTACGCATCAATTTTACATCCTCGATAGTCGCACCCCCTATACCAAATCCGGTAGATGTTTTGACAAAATTAGCCCCACTATCCTGCACCAGCCGACAAGCAAGTAGCTTCTCTTCATTAGTGAGTACGCCTGTTTCAAGAATTACCTTAACCACTCTACCATTAGCTGCTTTTACTACTTGGCAAATATCTGCTGCTACTTCTTGGAAGCGCCCAGATTTAAGAAATCCAATATTCATCACCATATCCAGCTCATCCGCTCCAAGCTCTACGCATTTAGCAGATTCTTCTGCCTTGTTAACCGCTGCTCCTAATGGGAAGCCAACTACTGAACACACTTTAATCCCTGTTCCTTTAATCTCCTCTGCAACAAGCCGTATCCAGCACTGATTAACACAACAAGCCCAGAACTCAAATTCCATCGCCTCTTTGACTAATCTTTTAATATCAGATTCAGTAGCTTCGGGTTTCAATATAGTATGGTCTATAAACTTGCTAATATTCATCTTTTCAACCCTACAATTATGCCCGCACAAAAAGAACGCGGATGACGAAACTCTATCTCCCAACCCCTTACTTCCTTAAACTCTTCCTCAAATCGCGACCCCTTATATGTTATCACTCTACCATTTGAAACTAAAATTGGCACCGCCACCTTAGTTAGCCATTTGAGGTTACCAACCGACCTTGATAATATAATATCATACTCCCTATATGTCAAGTCTTCAACCCTATTCCTGTAAATTCTAACCTCCAACGATAGAGTATTTACTAAATAGTCAAGGAACTCAAATCTTTTAAGTTTTGGTTCAAGTAAATCAAGTTTTATATCTGCTCTCGCTATCTTTATTGGCACACCGGGAAACCCTGCCCCACTCCCAATATCAAGCACTTTCGCATTTTGAGGTATACATTGCACCGCTTGTAATGAATCAAGAAAATGTCGCCTGATTACTATTTGTTCATCACCGCGAGAGATAAGATTCATCCTTTTATTCCATAATAAAAGCTCCTTATAATAAATCTTGAACTTCTCTATCATTTCCTCTGACAAGCTAATTCCTATTTTAGATGCACCTGCCATTAGCTCTTGTGCTATCATATGGATTTAGTTAGCCAAACTCCCAAACAGTATTTATTATCTATTATCAGATACCCGGTATCTAATTTTAACTTTCCTTGCTCTTTGAACTTATAAAAGTGAGCCGAGACATATGCATCCGCCATTGAAAGTGCCCAAACTGCTGCCGACCACCATAAAAAATTATCCCTCTGATTAGAATACCAGTCATAATCCCAATCATTTTTATCCCTTTTTGCCTTGGCTGCCTGACAATGCAAATAGATAGCCCCGGCACCAAAATATAGTTGAGTACCTGCAAATACGGCCCCCTTCAAATAATTTGCAGTATAAAATTGACCGCCACCGGGTAAAAGAGATAAAGATATGGCAATAGCAGGATTTTTCTTGGGGTAACTATATTTTAATGAGTCTAATCCTGCTTCTGTCTTCTGACCTCTGACTTCTGTTTTCTGACTTCTGTCTTCTGTTTTCTGACTTGTAGTATCAGAAGTTAATAATACACAAAAGAATATCAGCATTTTTCTATTGTCTCCCCGCCAAGACGGGATTTCCGCTCCCGACACGGAACAGGTCGGGACGGGTTCGCTTCAACTTGAATTTTAGCCCTGAATTCACGGGTCCTTGCTTTTATATCTGGATAATTAAATATATCTGATGCTACACATATTCCATCAACTCCTGCATAAATAACATCTTTTACTCTATCCAGCGTTATCCCACCTATCCCGAGAACTGGGATTTTAACTACCTTTTTTATCTCCGTAATAGTGGATAAGCATATTGTAGATTTGGGCTTTGTAGGTGATGGGAATAAACAACCAACTCCAATATATGTCGCCCCTTCTTGCTCTGCTGCTATTGCCTCTTCAACATTAGACACAGATTTACCCATTATGCCGTTAAATATTTTTTTAGCATCCTTTAAAGGCATATCAGTTTGACCCAAATGTATGCCATCAGAATTAACAGCAAGGGCAATATCTACCCTGTCATTTATGATAAATGGAATATTGTATGTTAAAGTTATTTTTCTGACCAATTTTGCGTCCCTAATGAACCCACAAGTAGAGTTTGTTTTCTCTCTGAGCTGAATAACCGTGGCACCACCAGAACAAACTTCGGCCACTATATTTGATAGATTTGAGCAAATATACTTCTCATCAAGTATAACATATAGACTAAAATCAATCATTTTTTAGTGCAACTATTACCTCTTTCCCTAATTCATAGATATTAAATCTTATTTCCTTAATTTTAGGTGTAATATCTGGGTTAAATAATTTACTAAACTCTTCTATTGCTCTACATCCTTCTTGGGCACGCTTAAAGTTTTTTTGCACAAGTGCCTTTAAGTCACAATGAGAAGGGTCATCAAAATCACCATATTTACCCAAATCCTTTGAAGTATCTCTGAATTTAATTAACTCATAATCTTTGAACAATTCACTTAACTTATGTCGCTGTGCTTTGAGCTTCTTGGTCAATTGCTCATCTTTAACTACAAATCTTACCACTTCTTCAACTACCCTCAACCCCTCGCTTACACGATTCAAATTAGCATCTATAATCCGATAAATCTCTTCCATTGGATATATTGCTATCATAAATATTTCTAATGTCAATAAATTTTGGGAGTTATAGGAATGGTTATTGGAGAACTATTACAAATACTTCTTCTTTAAGCCGATTTATTAACTTTTCATACCGGGATTGCAACTTGCGTTGATAGACAACATTTTTTAACTCATCTCGTATCTCTTCCCACATAGGAGTATGTTTTACTCTTTTCTCCAAGGGCTTAACTACTTGAATGCCGTCAGCCGTGTTGAAGATATAAATCTTACCTATCTCTACTGCTTCTAACGATTCAAAAGTAGTAGCGGAAAGCGGAATAAATACTTTACCATCTGAAAATACTTGTGTCTTATTCCCCCACACAATATCCTCAGTCATTATGCTATCCGATAGTAAAGCCATTATTGCCGATACAGAATCCACCTCCTCCTGTACTGATTGCGAATCCACAGAAGTAGGGACTACTTTTATGACAATATCTGAAATGCTAATCATTTCTCCTTGCCGCTCATTACACTTGACAATATGATATGTATTATTACTTGGCACAATAGCTACTTCTCCTATTACCATATCTTTAACCCCTGTTTGGAATTCTTCTCCCAAATCTTTTATACTCACGCCACCTAAATTTCCACCCTTTTTCCCACTTATAGGGTCGTCAGAATATTTTTCAGCAAGTACACTAAACGCTTCTTTCTTGGCATTAATGCTTTCCATAATTTTATCTACTCTTTTTTTGGCCACCTCGCGAGAGTTATCAGAAATAGGATAATAGACCATTACACCCAAACACTTTATAGCATCCGGTAAAAGAGGAATAGAATCAAGATTAGTAGTATAAAAATTAAGCCCTTCTACATCACTTACCACTAAATCTTTGCCAAACTTACTTTGGATTAACTTTTGGACCAGCATTTTTTTCTCTATTTCTTTTGCATATTTAGTTCTCAAATCCTCTTCACTCATTCCTGCTTTCTGTAATTCGCGAATGTACTCCTCGTCAGATGGGAATTTGCCTTGTACCTCCAGTATTGCCTTTTCTACCGCATCTGATAATTCATCCGCCGATACTTCTAATGTCTCTTTCTTGGCTTCTACTAAAAGTAATTCACGCTCTATGATACCTTTAAGGATACTCTCCTTATCAGAACCGGGAAAAAGAAATACCGCTTCCTCAACCTCTGACTGCGTAATAACCTTATCCCCTACCACTGCCACTATTTTATCTACAACTTCCGCAGATAACTGGGCAGACAAAAAAAACCCTATAAAAAGTATTAGTTTTTTCATATTCTTTATAGTTAAAATTTAAGAACCATGCAATTTATATTCTATAAGACATTTGGCTACTTGGTCTCTAATTTTGGGTGTTTTTGCACCAAAGACAATAGCTATTATCTTTTTATCACCATTTATAGAAGTAGCAACTATATTATAGCCCGCCTCTCGATAGAAGCCCGTCTTTAGCCCATCTACAAAATCACACTTCCTAATAAGCGAATTCCAGTTATGCAATTTGAATTCACCATCCCGAATATAATCTACATCAGTACCTGCCCACTCCATTACTTTTGGATATTTAATAACTTGCAAGGCAATCTGCGCCATATCTACACAGGTTGAAACATTGGGCCACTCACCTTCATTCGGTGGCAATCCGGTAGGATTAGAAAAATAAGTGTGTTCAAGCCCCATTTTAGCAGCCGTGTTATTCATCTTTTTTACAAACTCTGCCGCCGTACCACCAATATACTGGGCAACCGAGTAGGCAGCATCATTAGCGGAAACTATCATCATAGATTTTAAGAGTTCTTGGAGGGCAAACTTTTCCCCTTCTTTAAGATATATCTGCGACCCACCCATCTGACTTGCTTCTTTGGTTCCCGTAATAATATCCGAAACCTTTATTTCACCATCAGACACTTCATCCATCGCTATCAGCACTACCATTAATTTAGTCAGCGATGCTATACGACACGGCTTATCTGATTCCTTTTCCCAAAAAATTTCACCCCTAACTATATCTAATCCCATTCCTGCCTCTATTTTATTCGCCAAATTGCCAACAAGAGAATCGCATTCAAAAGAGGGAACTTCCCGCAATAAAGCAGGCAGAAAAAGGGCAGAAGTAGAATTCTTTGGTCGGCTACTACCTCCTATGCTACTACCACACAAAAGAAAAGTTACCCCTATCCCTACTACTACGAGTACCCCACCAAATAATATAAAAATCTTCCGCATATTACCTTAACTCGTCAGTTAAAAAGGTGTAAATCTCTTTCTATGATTAGCTTCTTATCCCCATACGGAGACAAGACATCCTTAGGTAATTTTACAGAAATAGGATCGTTAAATAAATTGTCAAGCGTTAAAAATTGAATCCTCGGAATGCTCTTTCCTGTATAAGCAGTGAAATGTTCACTTGTAGCTTCTTCAACCATCCCATGAGTTGGAGCTCTAAAAGTTATCAAAATCCCAAAATCCGCCTCCTGAGTTATTAGTGTGCCCTTTAAATCCCTTACCATTGAAGGGTTAACATTTCCCGTCCCCTTAACTTGTATAATTCCTTTGCCAAATTGACTTGTCTTTCTGGGGTCAATAAAGTATATTATCCCATCTACTCCCTTGTCGCCCATCTTTCTTTGAGAAGGGATAGCATTTTCTATTTTTGCGATAGCCCAAATTTGGAATTGAAATGGCTTTTTTTCTGCCAGCTTCTTGGCTGAATAAGCATCTTTTGGTTCACCCTCTATATCAAAATTAACTTTCATCCCCGCTTCTTTTTCTATTTTCTTAAATCTTTTAGAAATAACATCCATAGCAAGGTAAGTTATATCTATACCTATTCAGCGTCTTTTTAATTTTTCTGCTACTACAACTGCGGTTCCACAACCACAAAATGGATCCAAAACAATATCTCCTTCATTGCTACTCGCTTTGATTATTCGTTCTAATAGTGTTTCAGGTTTTTGAGTTGGATAGCCAAGTTTTTCAATTGCCATAGGATTAATTGGAAATATATCTGTCCAAATATCACTTACGGGCTTCCCTTTACTTTCATCTAAATATTGTTTTCTATTACTTAATTGCAATCTATATATCCTACCATTTTCATCGGTATATTTAAACCTTTCTTTTATATATTCTTTGGTATAAGCAATATATTGTCTTTCAAATACAAAATTATTTATATCTTTAACATAGCTAAATATAATATCATGTGCAGGTACAAATTTATATCCCCCAGCTTTTCCTCCTGAAGCAGTGCTTCTTTCCCAAGTAATTTCATTCCTAAAATTATCTACTCCAAATATAGCATCCATTAGTAATTTTAGGTAATGAGATGCTGTAGGGTCACAGTGTAAATAAATACTACCCGTATCTTTTAATACTCTTTTCATTTCTAATAATCTCGGTGCCATCATACATAAATAAGCCATTATGGAGCATTCACCTAAATATGAGCGCATTGCTTTCATTAGTTCTATGAGCTTCGGATTTGCCTTCTCTTTTGTAATAGTTTCTTGTATTAAGCCATAGTAATTTTGTGCCGCCTCCTCCCCCCACTTCCAAGTATCTTCAAAAGTTTGTATTTGCGCAGTTGCTCCTTTTATATTATTTGATTCGGGGCGGAAGATAATATTGTAAGTCTTGCCACTCTTAAAGGGTGGGTCTAAATAAATAAGGTCAACAAAATTATCAGCTATCTTATCCCTTAAAATATCTAAATTATCACCAAAATATAACTTGTTTTTCCAATTCATTTTAATTCATTTGCCCTTTGTTTGCATTATTAATACCCTCTTGTTCTTGCGAGATATGGCAAGAGAAGGAACTCAAATAAAAAAGGTAACGGGTCTTTGAGGAACCAAACGGCATATTCTTTCTTCCCATATAACGATTCCAAGTACTTACTTAACTTTAACCTACCCGCCAAAATTTCTTTTATAGCAACAGGAGTATCCGTCAGCCCCCGTACCCATCTTGCTTCTTGTCCCGCCACATCGGGATCCCGAAGAAAGCGGGACATTTTACATTTGCGGGTGAACGGGATAGAAATCTTACCATCTATTAAATCTTTATACAATAAAAAAGAAAAGTCAAGTTCTATTTGATTACCTATAGTATGCCAACCCCAAGTCCTCGCATTTACATCAAGTAGTTTATACTGTTTATCCCTGCTGTCCCATATAAATTCTACTTCTGATAGCCCATAATAATCAACAGATTGCAAAATCTTAGTTCCCAATTCTTCAAGTTCAGGTATATCAACTGTTCTCACATATGTGGACGCTTTACCAAAATCCATAGGATGCTGACGAACTCGCTGTGCCATTAGTTTTGCAAAGGGCACCTTATTCTTAAATAACGAACAGAAAGAGTATAGATTCCCTCTAATTATTTCCTGTATCATTATTTCGTCTTGTGGAATAATAGTAGCCGCAAACCTATATCTGTCAATCAATTCATCTATATTTTTCGCCAATAGAGCCTTTCTTTTAGTCTTTTTATAAAATATACCGCGTACAGCGGGCTTAAGAATTACAGGAAATTGTAAAGATAGGTCACGGACCTCTTCTATACTCTGTGGATAAAAGGTAGTAGGAACCAGTATATTTAGCTTTCCTGCTAATTTATATGTAAGCTTCTTGTTATGCAAAAGCTGTGTTATTTCCCATTTTGGAGTAGGCACTCTATAATATTGGGAAAGTATATTCCTGTGTATTGAAAGCTCTTTAACCTGTTCATCCGTAGTGGGATATATTATCCAACCCTCTATTTGCTCCTTCTTTGCAAGAGAGAGCAAAAAATCAGCCAATCTCTGTTCGCCTTCGCCAGGTGAATAAATAAAAGATTTAGTGGTGAACTTAGAAACACGAGCAATTGAGGGGCCTGAGTCCAGCAAGCAAATAGGTATCCGGTGTTGCCCAAGACTCCTTATTATCCCTAATCCCTGATAATCACCCCCAATAACTATGGCACCTATCATATTAGGTTTTTAGCTTTTTAGCTTCAAAAGTTATTTCCCAACAATACGCAATAAGAAATCAACTAAAGTAAGAGAATCTACATCACCTGTAATAGACAAACAACTTCTCGCCCCATTTGGCCAGCGCCAAAACCAGATAGTAGGAGTGCTTTCATCTGTTTTATCTACGGTATCTTTCACTATGACAGGAGGAATGTTTGCTTTCACTATCACCTCGTTTGTCCCCGGCTTAACCCATTGATAAGAATTATTCCATTTGAGGTTAAACCTCTTCTCTGCCTGTAAAGATGGACATTCTATATTCTTACAAAGTATCGTAGCACGAGCAGAACAGTTAAATATAATTTTATATTCGCTGTTTGAGGTTGAACCTCTTCCTAAATCTTTAACTTCTGCCCTAAATTGTGCCTTTTCATTCCACCACTCCGCAATCTCATTTAGACTGGCTATCCATACTTTCGGATAATAGGATTGTGCCTTTCTAATCACTTGCTCTATAACACTCTTACACAAAGGCAGACGCTCAGGATGAAGTTGCAAAGTAAATAATTCACCGCGTTCATAGCTTTGGGCAAGAATATATTCCCAGATCTCTTTTATTTTAGCCAATGGTAGCTTGAGTCTATCTACTAACATCTCGTCATCCGGTAAACATAACGGGATTTCAACAAATTGAGGTTGAACCTCTCCATAGCTTAAATCAGGCAATACAGGATGGGTTCTCACATCAACAGAATTATACAAAGCAACCGCCTTCTCATACGCTTTAATTCCTTTAGATTGGACATTTAGGGGAGTAAAAAATATATCCCACAACATTGTTTTGCTGCTCTCCCATTTAATTTTTAACTCCTGTATTGCTTCCATAGTCCAATGATTCCAACGAGTATATGGGGCACGAAAACCATCAAAGTCTATCCCATAAAAATTAAACACTTTTATTGCCTTATTAAAATGAGTTATCTGCTCAGCCAAAGAAAGTACACTATAATCAATATGCGTGAACCCATGCAAGGCAAATTCTATTCCTTGTGCTTGTAACCGCTTTATTACCCTCGGATACCTTTTGACAATAATAGCTGTGACCGGGAAGGTGGCACGAATATTATATTTATGCGCTATCTTTGCCCAACAAGTAAGCGAACTCTCCATTTTGCCCGGTCCAAGCCCAAACCTTTGAATTAAACTATACGCCCGGGACAAAAGATTCTTCACCCCTCGCGAAGTCATTAAAAACTGAAATAAATTATTCCCCACGAGGTTGAACCTCCTCATACCAATCTATTTCATCCATTACTTCTTTATCTATTGGAATCCGGGGATATACCAAATATAATAATGCCATTAGGAGTAAAATTATTGCCGCAGGTAAAAATTTGGGACCATAAAATATGCTTATACCCCAAAACACTAAACTGCATATCACCCAAAAGACAAAAAGCATTTTCGCTCCCTCCCGTAGAAGGATGTAATTTTTAACCTTATTGCCCTTTCTTATTATTAAAACAAGGGTTGGTAGATTTAGTAATAGGACTAAAAAATATACCCCTACACCGACTATTATTCCATACAGGAGAAATAAAAGGGGTAAGCCGATTATAAAAAAGGAGTAGTACTTAAATTTACTCTCAGCTTTTGAGATACAAGTATTCGCAAACTTAACCTTCTCCTGCAAAAGTAGAGGAGGAAAACCTTTTGATATTATCGCCAGTGTAACGCCGATAGAAATTCTATAGGCAATATCAAGTATTAACTTATACTCTATATGCAGAGGTAAATTGGTTGTTGCTGAACTTATAGTATTCCTTTTGCCTCTTGTCTTACCGGGGTCAAGTAGAAGCATCTTTTCTATCTCTCCTATCTCCAAATTTTCTATTGCCTTTCGCATTTCTGCAAGTAAATATTTATAATTCTTGCTATACCCTCTATACTTATGTTCTTGGCGAGATTTGGTAATTTCCTCTATCTCTTCTTCTATATTCAGGTGTTCAAGATAAGTTGTTTCTGGAATCAATCTATCTGCTATGTAATGTAAGCATACACCTATTTCAAAAAAGTATTCCGCCTTATGCGTTAGGAATAACCTTCTTGCCCGTAATATCCTTTCGCCAATCCTTTTATCCAAATAGTCAGGGTTATGGTGATATCTGTGGTCACGCCATTTATCAGGAGCAATAGACCCTTCGGCTAATTTTACTATCTCTTGCTTACTAAAATTTAATTCTGACCCTACCCATTCTGCAATCCTCAAATGCGAATTCCACTTCACTTAACTATAACGATAAGCTCAAGTTCAAGTAAGACATTAAATTTTGCATCTA
>JACQXS010000120.1 GCA_016208615.1 Candidatus Stahliibacteriota bacterium
TCCTGAGCATAAAGTGGATATGGGAATTGAATATAGAATAAAAGGAGTTCGGCTTAATATAGGTGCCCAATATGTAGGAGAGACCTATAATTACTATCAGCACTGGGGCATGTACCCTGACCCAAAAGTCAGTATGGATACAAAAGTAAATCCCGGCTATACACTTGTCAGAGTAAAGTTAAGTAAGGAATTTGGGATAGCAAGGCTAAAGCCTTGCCCTACATTCTTTGTTGCGGCTGATAATCTATTGGACGAAAAGTATTCCAAATTCGGTAATGATATGAAAGATTGCGGCTATCCAATGCCTGGTAGGTCATTTACATTAGGTGTAGGAGTTGATTTTTAGTCTTATCTGATATACGAGCTACTGATATAGGGGCGAGATAATCTCGCCCCTATATTTTAATTCTATCTTGTAAAAGCTTGACAAATTATATTGCGTGATATAGTGTTTTAGGGTGCAGATTTTAATTATATCACCGTGGAGTAATGATTGGGATATTGAACGAGTAGTTGGTGGGCCTAAGATTGCCGTCTTGATTAAGGGATTTGCTGAAAGTGGAATAAAGGTTCACTTGCTAATACCTGCACAAAATGGCTTTAAGTCTTCCAATGTTCCTAACTTATTTATCCATCCTATTCCTATTTTAAGTTTCCCACAACTTAAATTAGTTGCTCCTATTATGCGTGTAATTGCGTATTTAAGTTTAAACCTATCTTTTATATTATATGGCTTAAAATTAGCCAAGCAATATAATTTTAATCTTATTTATGGGCTATCAAGTTTTTTGGGCTTAGCTACTTATTGGCTGGGTAAAAGATTATCCAAGCCCACTATATTAAAACTATTAGGAATTATTACTCTATATCCTTTCAAAAAGTATAGTCCCCTACATTGGCTTATCTATTTTGATGAAATAATTGCCTATAAACTACCGGTTGATAAGTTGATTGTAGTAGATGATGGGACACAGGGAGATAAGGCGGCGGCATATTTTAATGTCCCGCAAAATAGGTTTGTATTTGAGCCGCATATTGTAGATAAGAGATTGGCTCTTGTCTCCAATTATCCTGATAAATTGAAAGCCAAATTGGGCTTTAAGACGGATGATTACATTATTTTATTTAATGCCCGCTTGGGACCACTAAAAAGATTAAGTACAACCTTAAAGGCAATGAAACTTGTTTTAGAAGTAGAGCCGAGAGCCAAATTGCTTATCGTGGGTGATGGTCCTACGAGAAATAAGGATGAGAAATTAGCTAAAAAGCTCGGTATATATGAAGATATAAAATTTGCGGGTAGTATCAAATATATTGATATGTGGCAATACTACCGGATAGCGGATGTCTTTTTATCTACTAATACTTATTCTAATTTATGCCTACCAACAGTTGAGGCGATGATATCTGGTGTGCCTGTTGTTACACTCGATATCCGTGATACTCATAAACTAATAAAAACTGGTATTACAGGATTACTTATCGGGACATGCCATAGCGTGTCCCTACACCAAGAGATAGCAGGTGCTATCTGTCTTTTATTAAGAGATGCTTCTCTCCGTAATAAAATAATTGATAACTCCCGGAAGTATATTTTATCCAATGTTCCTGATTGGACTGACGGAATAGAGTTTGAACTGAAGTTAATTAAGTCAGTAATAAAATGAAGCTATTGCGGAACACATTTTCACTCTACTTGTCGCTTCTCGGTGGCTTTATACTAAACTTTATTCAATTAAAACTACTTTCACTATACCTTGCACCATTGAAATTAGGTGAATTCTTTACTATTAATGCGATGGGTGAAATCTTGTCCCACATTTTACTTTTGGGTTCGCCTTTTGTAGTTGTAAGATATTTGCCTAAATTTAAGGCAGAAACAGATAATAAGAAGATATTTTCTCTGTTGAGTATATTAGGGGTAAGCTATTTGCTGTTGAGCATATTAGTCTATGTGTGCCTCCGATTATTCGGATATAGATTAGGCATAGCGATGTATAAAAGTGAAGTCATAGGTACATATTTAAGCTTTGGCTTTATAGTGAGTTTTGCTATTGCCTTTTTCTGGCTCATTTTTATGGTGTTCAATGGAATAAGAAAAATGCACTATGCAGCTTTACTAAATATATTTTATTTGCTTATCTCTACTCTGACGATTTGGATATTTAGAGAAAAGTTGTCTGTTTTACTTGTCCTTAAAATATACTTATTCTCTGTTTTACCGAGTATTGTTATTGGGGGATTATTATTATATCGTGAAACAGGTGGCTTACATAGGATAGACCTTAAACTGATTAGCGAAATAAGATATTATTGGAAGTATGCCATTCTGCTTGGGTGTCTTTCACCTTTATTCAGTTACCTTGACCGCTTGCTTGTAGGTTATTTTTTAACCCTTCCAATGGTGGCTATTTTTACTATTGCGTCAAAAATTCGTGGCTGGACTGCCCGTGTGCTTGATATTCCTATCCAGGCACTAACACCTGAAATGAGTTACGCTTGGGAAAAGGATAAACAGAAAGTAATAGGTGAGGAGTTAAGTTTAGTTGTTAAGTTATATTTTTTTGTCGCCCTAATGCTTTCTCTTCCTATTTTAGTGGGAGGACGGGAAATTATCTGTCTTGTTAGTACTGATAAATATGTTGGTGCGTTTGGGACATTGTGTTTTCTGATGATTTCTACCCTGCTTTCAGCTTTATATGCTCCTATAACTACGGCTATGCGTGCCATAGGGAAGATAGGACTGCACCTTTATGCAAATATAATTTGGGTAGCAGGATATGCAGGGTTTATGGTTTTACTTATTCCACGATTTGAAATAGTAGGTATTGGAATTGCTCACCTATTGGCTACTGGTATGACTTTATTGTTCGTCTTTATCTATATTGTCAGGTATCATACAAAATTAAGTATCGGCGCTGATTTCTTTTGTAAGGTAATAGGATTTAGTTTTGTTTTTGGTCTATTTACTTATTTTGTTTGGCAACATAGTGCGACGGGAGCAGCATATAAAGTTGGATTACTATTTTTGTTTAATATGTCTATCTATCTACTATTCTTATTTAGAGCAAATATTCTTTCGTCTGCTGAAAAGTATAGACTACGCACTTTATTTGCCAGTAAGTATAGCTTTTTGAGTAAAATCTTGAACTAATATGCCTGGGGTTTTAGGAATTATATCACGGACAAAGATAGATAATGGAATTATAGATAGAATGATAGAAGAGTTAAAGCACGAAAACTGGTATAAAATAGATATACATAAGGGTAATTTTATTGCTTTGGCAAGAGTGCACCTTGGAACATTTAACCCCTTGCCACAGCCTATATTTAATAAATCTCATACTCTTTGTATATTTATGGATGGTAAGATTTATAATAATACTCACAATTTGGGAGAGCCTGAATTTTGCCTACAATTATACGAAGAGGAAGGGGATGATTTTGTTAAAAAGTTAAATGGTGCTTTTATCATAGTTATCTATGACCTTAAAGCACAAAAACTATTAATTGCTAATGACAGGTATGGACTTCTGCCTCACTATTATACAGTGATGGGGGATAGTTTTTTGTTCTCACCCGAGATTAAGGCAATTTTACTTCACCCTTCTGCTAAAAAAGAGCTTAATCCTAAAGCAGTGGCTGACTTTTTAGCTTTCGGTGAGTGTTGGGGGGATGAAACATTTTTTAATAATATAAACATCTTGCGTCCTGCTTCTATACTTACTTATGAGGGACAAAAACTCTCAATAAAGCAGTATTGGGAATTTAAGTATGTAGCAGACTATAGTATTAGTGAAAATAAGTTTGTAGATGAATTGGTTCACACTTTTCGTAATGCAGTAAATTTGCGAATACGAGACCAAAATTATCGGTACTGTGTCTCGCTAAGTGGAGGATTGGATTCACGCTCTATTATAGGAGCAATTGATGATAATAGTAAAGTATCTACTTTTAGTTTTGGTCCACTTGACTCGGATGAGGTTAAAATTGCCAAAAAAGTGACAGAAGTAGCAGGGAGTAAGTTTTTGCATTCACCCATAACGCCAGAACTTATTATAGAAAATGCAGCAAAAGCGGTCTGGCTGACTGAGGGCAGGGATTATATAGGAGTTAGCTTTACTTGTCCTACCTGCGAACCTATAAAAGATATTGTGGATGTAGTTATGGAGGGCTATGCCTTGGATTTGACACTCGGCGGAAGTAATTCTACCTGTAAGGTGGCAAATTGTAAGAATGAAATAGAGTTGAAAGAAAGACTATTCAAGTATAGA
This sequence comes from Candidatus Stahliibacteriota bacterium, assembly GCA_016208615.1. GTDB lineage: Bacteria > Hydrothermota > UBA3073 > JACQXS01 > JACQXS01 > JACQXS01. The sequence goes on from JACQXS010000120.1 coordinate 4,275, forward strand.
CTTTTCTCGGATAAAGAATTTGATAATCTTATTCATCCGGACTATTCCTACAAGTGGAAGGAATTAGCTACCCAATCTTTTGAAACTGAATTTCATAGAGTAGAAGGCGATTCTCTTGGGGATAAGTGTGATAATTTTTTCCTAAGAACTAAAATTCCCTATATTTCAATAGGAGAGGCATTGACCAGAACGGTTGTTGAGCTTTCATTTCCGACTATGGATAATGAATTAATAGACTTGCTCCTTAAAATTCCATTTAAGTATAGGGTTAATCATTATATTTATCGTAAATTCTTAAATAAATTATGTCCTGAATTATGCAAGATTCCATACAGCAAAACTATGGTTCCGGCATCGGCGCCATTATTTTTGTGGCAAATGGGTAGGTTTTATCAGATTGGCAAAGAAAGGGTTAATCAGATGCTATGTAGCTATTCTCGTGGGCATCTATTTTTGCCCAACAAGAGAAGTTATGTTAATTTTGATGAATGGTTTCGTAGGGATTTGGGGTGGCAGAAATACTTTATAGACTTGCTACTTGGGCATAATACTATTTCAAAAACATATTTCAATCAAGAGTATATTAAATATTTGCTTTCCTCCAATGTTGATGGTAGGAGTAATAATTCTCGTGGGCTTTTGTATTTGGCAACTTTTGAGCTATTTTTACGCCAATTTGAAATATAATGAAGATTTGTGTTTTGGGCGATGCGAGTAGTGTGCATATCAAGCGGTGGGTAGAGTATTTTGTAAGTAAGAATTGGGATGTTCATTTGTTTTCGCTGGAAAAGAGTATTGGGACTTCTGCTATTGAGCATATATTTCATTCAAGAGTAAATATTCGGTGGCTTAAATATCCTGTAAGTAGTATAAAAATAAAGCAAGAGATAGAGCAAATAGACCCGGATATAATCAATTCACATTTTGTGCCTAATTACGGTTTAATAGGTGCATTAGTAAATAAGCATCCGTTAATTATTAGTTGTTGGGGGTCTGATATTTTAACGCCTCCGCACAAAACTTTTTTACATAACATAAGAATTAGATTTGTGTTGGGAATGGCTGACCTTATTACTACTGATGCCCAAATGCTAACAGATGCAGTGGGTGGCTTCGGAATTACAAGAGATATGATTTTAACTGTTCCTATGGGGCTTGATAATACAATTTTTAATCCCGCTAACCGACCTGTTCCGACGCAGAATGTGTCGGGAGAACCGACCTGTTCCGATGCACCTGTTCCGACGCAGAATGTGTCGGGAGAATGTGTCGGGAATACCGCTAACCTTACGATTGTGCATTTGAGGGCACTTGAACCAATTTATAATCCTGAACTTTTTGTAATGGCGTGTGCTTTAATAAAACAAGAGAAAGTTAAAATAGTTATGTCGTCTGCTGGGTCATTGAAAGATAAGATATCAATGCTTGCTAATAAACTTGGTGTGAATATAGAATTTATTCCCCGGTTACCGCAAAATGAGTTCGCTAATATTCTAATGGCTGCTACAATATATGTGAGTGGCTCATTATCTGATTCCACATCTGTTACTTTATTAGAAGCAATGGCTTGCGGAGCATTTCCTATTGTGAGTGATATTCCGGGTAATAGGGAATGGATAATAGATGGTGAAAATGGATATTTAGTTCCTATAGATAACCCGAAGTATTTGGCAGATAAAATAGTTAAGGCACTGCGAAACCCAAAATTATTAAAAGATGCGCGACTACGGAATGATGAGATTATACATCAGCATTGTTTATGGGAGAAAAATATGATGGCTATTGAGGCAGCGTTTAAATCAATAATCAATAACCGATAACCGAATGAAAAGAGTGCTTGTCATAGCTTATTATTTCCCACCATTAGGGATGGGTGGGGTGAGACGAGTGGTTAATTTTTGCAAATATTTGCCTAATTTTGGGTTTAAGCCAATAGTAATGACAGTTAAAGATATTGCCTATTTTGCACAAGATAACGAATTAGCTAAAGAAATACGGTGCCCGGTTTATCGCAGTAATTCATTGGACCCGTTGCGGTTAATGAAGATATTAAGCACTGGCACCAAAGATTTTGGGTTTGTTCGAGCAAAATATCAAGGAGTAGGAAATTTTTTGTTCCTGCCTGATAATAAGATTGGGTGGCTGTCTTTTGGAGTGAAGCTCGGTCTAAAACTTATAAGGCAAAACAAAATAGATATTATATTTGCTACTGCTCCTCCATATACAGGATTAGTTATGGGCTGGCTATTAAAGAAGATAAGTGGCTTGCCATTAGTTATTGAATTTAGGGACCCTTGGCCTTATTTTCCATACCCTACTTGCGTTCATAAATGGATAGGCAATAGATTGAAGAATAAAGTAATAGCTGATGCAGATGCTATTATTTCAGTAAATGAGCATATTAAATTAAGTTTGTTGTCAGAATACAGAAGACAGAAGACAGGAGACAGAAGACAGGAGACAGAAGACAGAAGACAGGAGACAGGAGACAGGAGACAGAAGACAGGAGACAGAAAAATAGAGGTTATTCCGCCGGGTTATAGCCCGGATGATTTCCCTAAATCCTTTGAACGCAACAAACCCAAAGATAAGTTCACTATTCTCTATACTGGTGCGTTTATTCCGCCTCGTACGCCACTATATTTCTTAAAAGCCATTTCTACATTGATAACGAATGGACAAATTAAAATGTCTGATATCCGAGTTGAAATTATTGGATTTTGTGATGAAAAAGTCAAATCTATTGCTAATGACTTAAACTTGGCAGAAGTGGTAAGTTTTAAGCCCTATCAAACTCATAAATATTGTCTTGAGCGTATAATAGCGACTGATATATTGTGGATTATGATGGATGAAATGGAGACAGGAGCTTCCACAGGCAAGATAGGTGAATACCTTGGTGCGGGCAGACCTATTTTGGCTACTATTCCTGATAGTCCGTGTGCCGATATAATTCGGAAAACTAACATAGGCGTCGTAGTTCCACCAAGAGATATAAATGCTATTGCAGATGCAATTTATGAATTGTTTCTTAAGTCCAAGCAAGGTGTAATTTCTGAATTGCCTATATCTATGGTTGAAAAGTATAGTTATGTCTATTTAACAAGCAAATTGGCTAATATCTTTTCACGCTTAACTTGGCGGGGGCACCACCCCCGCCAACCCCCACCTGCTTTGCAGGAAAAATAAAATAGGGAATAATTTCTCTTGCTCGCACCTGCTCGCAAGAGTTTTTTTGTTCTCCACTATCCGAAGCGAAGTATAATAAATCCTAATGCCCAACAATATAAAGAGAATAATGCAAAGAATCGTGTTTTAACTACTTTTAATAATAACTTTATGGCAATATAACTCGCAATAAAAGATACAATGAGCCCGAATATGCTAAATAATGGAAGACTGAATGTTGAGGGTTTTATTTCCAATATACTTGCTCCGAGTATGGCAATAATTGCAAGTAGGAATGAAAATTTAGCACTCTCGCTTCTTTTAAGCCCTAAATAAATACCCGTAGCTATTGTTGTGCCTGACCTGGATATGCCGGGTAGTATAGATACTGCCTGTGCTATTCCAATAATAAATGCTTTGAATAAAGTCAGAGGTTTAGGTTTTTGAACTCTTATACTTCGTGTTAGCCATAGTATTATTCCTGTTATTACAAGGCAGATGGCGATGATTGTGGGTGTTTCAAATGCTAATTCTACTTTTCCCTTAAATAATATACCTATAATCCCTGCGGGTATAGAACCGATGATAAGACAAAGGAGCAAATTAAACTCGTGTTTGCAAAAAATAGATAATAGGATTTCTTTTATCTCTATTCTCATTGCTACGAGTAGTGCTATGAGCGAGCCCAAATGCAATAAGACTGTGAATTGTAGTTTATCTTGTATCCTGAAAGCTTGTTCAAGTAATGCCAAGTGAGCAGATGAAGAAATAGGCAAGAACTCTGTCAGTCCCTGCACTATACCGACTATGATGGAATGTAATAAATTCAATCTTTCTGTTACCAGCCTTTTTTCACACGGCTACTTCGTTCTTTCACTAAAAGAGCTACTTCTGTCACTAAACCTTGCCGTTTAGTCACTAAACCTTGCCGTTTAGTCACTAAACCTTGCCGTTTAGTCACTAAACCTTGCCGTTTAGTCACTAAACCTTGCCGTTTAGTCA
>JACQXS010000010.1 GCA_016208615.1 Candidatus Stahliibacteriota bacterium
GTATCCAATTCAGAAGGGATTATGCTTTTCGCTTACAGGACTATCACCTTCTATAGTTTTACTTTCCAGTAAAATTCCGCTAAGCATAACCTTTTTAACCTTCCGAGTCTATTTGCACTTGACTCTAAATGGACCCCTCTACTCCTCTTGTACAATGCGTGCAAGCTTTACCGTACAAGCAGGTTTAGGCTCTTCCCGTTTCGCTCGCCGCTACTCAGGGAATCACATTCGTTTTCTTTTCCTCCGGGTACTGAGATGTTTCACTTCCCCGGGTTGACTCTCCTAATTGCTTAGGAGTATCCCAATATTAATTGAGATGGGTTTCCCCATTCGGACATTCTCGGTTCAAAGGTTGTTTGCACCTTCCCGAGACTTATCGCAGCTTACCACGTCCTTCATCGCCTTCCAGTGCCAAGGCATCCGCCATACGCTCTTAGTAGCTTATTAACCCTTAGACCACCAATCCATATATAATTTTCAAAGACCTGATTTAGAAATATAATAGTCAAAACAAGGTTGTCAAGTATAAAAATTAAATCTCTATTGAAAAAGAAAAAACTATTCTCTTTTTTGCTACCTATTCATAGATATAGCAAACTATAATTTGTTTGGGTGATGTGGACATAAAAGGTGTTTCATCGTAATTCCCAAACTTATCTTCTATCATTAACCCATTGTAATAGAGAATCGCATCTATTTCCTGTGGATAAAACATTCGCAGATTTAATTCTTCTACTATCTCCTTTGCTTGATTTCCAATTTTGTAATACCATTTAATGTAGTTTATTTGTGTAGCACTATCATAAACATTATTCTCTGTAATAACAACATTTCCTTTCCCATCAGGGTCGGGATATTCGGCTACAGGATACCGATTAGATGGGTCTCTTGTTAAAATATTTAGGCAAGGATTAAATATATCAATAATAAATCTGCCGTTATCTTTTAAGTGCATTTTCACATAAGAAAGACAGGATTTGATACTTTCTAAGTCATGAATATGGGCTATTGAGTTGAATGGGACAAAGATAAGATTGAATTTTTTGCTCAATTTGAAATCACGACAATCAGCTTTGACCCATTCAATATCAATCCTTTCTGCTTTTCTTTTAGCCTGAGCAAGCATAGGTTCTGATATATCTAACCCTGTGATTTGAATCCCTTGTTCAGCCATAGGAATAGTAATCCTCCCCGTTCCGCACGCCAATTCAAGAACAGGTTCACCATAGTTCTTAATCTTGTGCAAGTAAAAAGAGATATCATCCACAAAATCCTTATTCTGAATATCATAATATCTACCATTCCGATAAATAGGTCCGCAATCAATGGGTTTCATTTGTGCAAATTGTAGCATTTTATACAACATATGTCAACTAAAAAATACTTGACTTACTGAAAATTGTTATCTACATATAATTTAAGAGGAGGATGGTAGAGTCCGTGATTAAAGGATTGGGCAGATTAGATATACTTGTAAATAATGCCGGCGTCAATTGGGATGGAGTAATTTGGAAAATGACAGAAGAGCAATGGGATACAGTAATTAACATAGATTTGAAGGGCTATTTTAATTACATAAGAGCAGTAGCTCCTATTTTTAAGGAGCAGAAAGCGGGTAAAATAGTGAATATAACCTCTATCAATGGGCTGAGAGGCAAGTTTGGCCAGGCCAACTATTCGGCTGCCAAGGCAGGAATAATAGGATTGACTAAAACAGTAGCCAAAGAACTTGGTAAATATAATATAAATGTTAATGCAGTAGCACCGGGGATGATAGAAACAGAAATGATGTCCAACATACCTGAGGAGATAAAACAAAAAGCGATAGATGAAACAGTGATTGGTAGGATTGGCAAATCCGAAGAAGTAGCCAAGGTTATCACTTTCCTTTGCAGTGAAGCATCAAGACATATCACCGGTGAAGTAATAAAAGTAGATGGCGGGCAGTACATATAAAACTCAAAACTCAAATCTGTTATTTTTCTGCAATCCCCTTATCCAAAACAGATGTAATTGGTAGGCATTGGTTTTATCTAAATTCAGGCAAAATGGGAACAGTCGTTGATGAGTTTGAAAATGTAATACATCCGGGTGGATGGGAAAGTTATAATTGGGCAATTAAATTCTCCTATAGCAGAAAACTATCAAATACTCAATTGGTGGTCAAATTGTTAAGATATAGATATTTTTATATTCCGGTAACTTTTATTTCTTCTGGCAATAAATCCCTTAAATACGGATAGGTTTCAACTAAACGAAAAATATCAGCTAAGTCTTTTTGTCGTTTACTTTTTCTTCTTTCTTCGTCTAAATAAGCCCATATCTTACCTTGTAAAACATCTTCCAATATAGCAACCTTCATCTCATATCCCATCACTTTTTTGTTTATTGCTTTATCAATAAAAGTTTGATACCGATAGTCAGTTTGTAATTGAATTCGCAGGTCTGATTTTAAGCTTCCTAAATTCACGCTATGGGAGAATTGTTTTAGGGTAAAAAGTTTTTTATCTTTTATTGCTTTAAGTAACTTATCTAATTCATTCATAACAATGATTATATCCAAATCTAAACTAACTACCGGCTCTACATATGCATTTACTGCCAATCCACCTATAACACAATAGTCTATTTTCATATCACCTAACAGATATATAAATTGTTCTAATATGTCTACTTGCCCATTTGCAACACTATTCATAAACTTTTTTTCTGTCATACTCTTTTTCTCCTTTCAAAGTTTAATCTTTTTTTCATAGCCCAATAGCCCAGCCGTAATTTGTTTAACAAATTCTTTTGGCGGTCTTACGGGTTTGCCGTGTTGATTAACAAAAGGATGTCTTGTATATCCTTTTGCCAATACTTTATCCTTTGTTTCATTTAATACTTCGTAATCCATTCTTATCCAAGCTGTTGGTGGGTCTTTGAGATAAGTTTTAATGATAATTATTTCGTCATATTTTATTCCTTTCTTATATTCGCAATACGCTTCTATTACAGGTAAGCTGATACCTTTCTTTTCCATCTCAGAGTAGGGTACTCCTAATTCTCTTAACAATTCTGTCCTGCCGCGCTCAAAGTATTCAAAATACCTCGCATAATATACAATCCCCATCTGGTCTGTATCCGCATATGAGACACGGAGCAAGAGTTCACTTGTAATCATTATATCTTTTAACTATGATTAAAATTAATGTTAGAATAGAGAAAAGTCAAATAAATTCAGATAAAAAAATGACGGAAAGGAAAAGATTTGATTTTATTTTATTTTTTCTCTTGACAAGCTAAAAAAAGAAATTTAAAAGTTAGTAATGATAAGTCAAGTCAAGTCAAGTCAAGTATAATTTCTGCAGATTGCCTATATCTTCTCAATTCCCGAATTCTATTTCCAAAATTATGGAGAGTAGTATGATAGATATTCAAAAGAATACAAAAGATACACAAATGGGTGGAAAAACTACACAATCAGATGGAATGGATACACAAATGTGTGGACGAACCACAAAAATGTGTGGACAAATCACACGAATGGGTGAAAGAGACACACAATGGGTGGAAGAATCACACAATCAGGTGGAAGAACCACACAATCAGGTGGAAGAGTCACACAATCAGGTGAAGGGGCTACACAATTAGGTGAAAGAGCCACCTGTTTGTGTGTTATGACTAAAAGGAGGTGAAAAATGTCTGGTTATATTCCTGATGGAGATTTGGAGTTTGACGAGTGGTTTGATAATTTCACCGCATATGTTAGTGCAAATTATGTAGCACTCGGCTTAACATTGGCGGAAAAGAATCAGCTTGTTGCTCTAAATACTAAATGGAATACGGATTATGGGGCGTGTATTGCGGCAAAAGATACACTACGCGGTAGGGTAGAGATGAAAAATAATACAAGCGAAGAGGTAGAAGAGTTTGTGCGTCCATTAGTTAAGCGGATGACGGGGTATGGCGGCACAACGGATATGGATAGGGAGAGAATGAGAATCAATATACCAGATAAGGAGCCGACGCCATTGTCAGAAGATGTGGTGCTGACTACATCGCCAGCATTGGTAGTAGTAGATTATTCGCAGCCCCGTATCGGTATAATACATTTTGGGCCTAATCCGCAAAATGAGAACGAGAATGCGAAGCCACGCGGGATATATGGAGTTAGGATTTGGTATAGGATAAGAGAATGAGATTTCTATATCAGTAAGTTTAGATGGTCCCAAATCTATCCAGGATAAATATAGGTGTTTTCCTAATGGGGATGGCTCTTTTGATAAAATTATTTTTAATCTTTTGAAAATTAAAGAAAAAAATGAAGAATATTATAAAGAACATATTGGGTTCTTGATTACATTAGTTCCTTCTTATTCGCTATACGAAATAAACAAATTTTTTAGTGAAGACCTATTAGTTAGAGGACACCTTATTCTCATTAGTGGTTTAAACACGGATGACACTACTTTTTTGTCTGACTATAAAATAGATTCTACCAGATATTACGAAGAGCAGAAGCATCTTACAAATACATATATTAAAGCAATGATAAGTGATAAGGATAGAACTTCTGACCCTGATTTTAATTTTATAAGAACACTTATGGAAAAAGAATTAATAGATATTTATAAGCGTCAAAAATGTCTCTTGCCCCCAACATATTTTCCCGCAGGAGTATGTGCCCCTGGTATGAGAAGATTATTTGTCAGTCCGGAAGGTACTTTTTATATGTGCGAGAGAGTAGGTTATCATCTACCAATCGGAGATATAGATAACGGAATTGAAATAACTAAAGTAAGAAATATTATAAGTGACTATATAATCCTATTTGATGAGAATTGTGCAAATTGTTGGTCTCTCTGTTTATGTAAGCATTGTTTTAGTTCTGCAAGAAAGGGAGAAAATCTTTCTATGGATAAAAGGAAAGAAATTTGCGAAATACAGAAAAATTCTATACATAATAATTTAGTTCTATATATGACCATATTGGAAAAGAATCCACAATCTTTTGATTATATGAAAGAGATAAAAATTAGTTAAAAGGAGGTGATTAAAATGAGTATATGGAAAATAGGAGAGGGAGAGTTCATAGGCAAGACAAACACGGCGGATGGTGATGCTGAAGGAGGAGGTGGCGGCGGTGCCACACCCTGTATCTGTAAATGTAAATGTTTTGGGTGTGTGTGTTCTTGTAGTTGTGGAAATGATCCGGCAACGTTTACGGCTACCAAGTACAACACATGGCAAACTACTTGTGAGCCTTCTCGTGCTGATGGTATCAGTATGTCTGTGAACATTATGAAGGGGTGAGTAGAAGTTAACCCCCGTATCCCATCTTATTTCCACGGATAGGATACGGGGGTGTTAGAGTAATAGTTGTTGCATTTAAGTAGGAATAAAATATATTTAAAAAAGTGGAAGGATAAAATGGGAGAAAGTATATTTTTTATTATTTTAAATGTTATTAGTGGGGAACAGATTTATGACCAAATGATAAGTGCTTTTTACGAAGCTACAACACTCTCCTATAAAAGTGAGGGAATAACCTATTACGAAGGGAGAAAAGATACTGAAATGTTTAGCTATGAAGCTATGTTAAAGAAGCCAGATTATGCAAAAATCATATCTAAGTATGGATTTATTGTAAGTAATTCTGAAAATACATATATAAGTATATACGGAC
>JACQXS010000111.1 GCA_016208615.1 Candidatus Stahliibacteriota bacterium
ATTTGCTTTGGGTATTGAAAGAGGAAAAGGATATTCGAGAACGGCTTTGGAATTGCTAATCAGTGATTTGTTTAAGAAGGGTACTCATCGGATAGAAGCAGAAGTATATGATTACAACATTACGAGTAAGCGGGTGTTGCAAAGTTTAGGGTTCAAGAAAGAAGGCATAAAAAGAAAATCCCATTATTATAGAACTAAGTATTATGACATATTTTGTTATGGCATTATTGAAGATGATTGGAAATTACTTCAATAATGATTTAAGTGTTTTAATTAGTAGTAAGGCGTTTATTGGGGTAAGCTGGTCGGGGTCTGTTTCTTTGATTTGTTTAATAATCTCATAAGCAATTGCGGGTATGGACTCTGCTACCCCATCATTATCAGATAAATTCGCCTCTTCACTCTGACTTATCGGAACAAGTCCTTTTTTATCAAATAATATCTTTTGTTTAGATTTTATTCTTTGTTTTGATACTTTGGCTTCTTTTTTCTCCATAGAGTCTAAAATTTCTTTTGCCCTGTTAATCACTTCTTGCGGTATGCCTGCAAGTCGGGCTACATCTATTCCATAAGATTCATCGCATCCCCCTGGTCGTAATTGGCGTAAAAAAATTATCTTATCTTCGTATCTTTTTGCACTCATATAATAGTTCTTTATTTTAGAAGACATTGTATTAAGTGTAGTAAGTTCATGGTAGTGTGTGGCAAAAAGTGTCTTGCACCCTATAGTTTTGAAAATATACTCTACTGTTGCCCATGCAATTGACATACCGTCATAAGTACTTGTGCCGCGTCCTATTTCATCCAACAACACTAAGCTCCGATTAGTTGCATTATTTAATATATTAGCTGTTTCATTCATTTCTGCCAGAAAAGTAGATACACCGCGTGCCAAATCATCTGATGCCCCTATTCTTGTAAATATTCTATCTCGTATTCCTATTTTTGCGTACGAGGCAGGCACAAACGACCCCATTTGTGCCATAAGAGTAATCAGCCCTACCTGGCGTAAATAAGTGGACTTGCCCGCCATATTAGGACCTGTGAGGATATAAATTTCTTGACTCTCATCCATAGAAGTAGGGTTGGGAACAAATTCGCCTTCATTCAATATCTGCTCAACTACGGGATGCCTACCTTCTTTGATGAGAATACAATTTTCAGCACTTAAAATCTCTGGTCTTGTGTATTTGTTTCTTCTTGCCACCCAAGCAAAAGAAGCCAATAAATCTATTTCTGCCACCTTTTGTGCCACTTCCTGTATTTGTGGTAGCTCAGTAGCTATCTTTTTTCTAACTTCGCAAAATAATTCATATTCCAGACGATTTATCCTTTCTACTGCACCTAAGACTTGTGATTCGTATTGCTTTAGTTCTTCTGTTATAAATCGTTCCGCATTAGCAAGTGTCTGCTTCCTAATATAGTCTTGGGGCACAAGTTTAAGATTAGGTCTTGTAACTTCAATATAATAGCCAAAAACATTATTAAACCCCACTTTAAGGGATGTTATTTTTGTCCTTTTACGCTCATTGGCTTCAAACTCTGATATCCATTGTTTGCCTGACATAGAAAGTTGGTGCAACTGGTCAAGTTCTGCATTATAGCCCTTTCTAATAATCCTGCCCTCTTGTAATGTAAGCGGCGGATTATCTACAATGGCTTCCTTAATAATAGAGATTGTTGATTCAAATAATGGTAATTTATACTCATTCGTTAGGTTCGTTAGTTGCGTGGACATTTGGCTAAATATAGAGTTTATTTGGGGTATGACTTCTAAACCTTGTTGCAATAGTTTTAGGTCTCTTGGATTTGCCCGTTCCATTGATATTTTAGCAATTAAGCGTTCAAGGTCAGGTATTTTAGCCACCTCTTCTCTTATATTTTCAAGCACTACGGGTGAAGCAATAAATTCCTCTACCTTATCTAAGCGAGCGGCTATTTCTTTGGGCTTAGTGAGTGGAAAGTTAATTACATTTCTTAACATTCTTGCACCCATTGAAGTTTGGGTATGGTCTAACACCCATAATAAAGTGCCATGCCCTTCTTTCGTGCCAATTCTTTGAATAAGTTCAAGATTCTTGCGTGTCGGCTCATCTAATATAAGGTAATCGGTCAAAAAGTAAGGTGTTATGGGCTTTATGTGGGTAAGTGCTTTTTTCTTTGTAGTCTTAATATATGCCAGCACAGCTCCACCCGCCCTTATGGCAAGAGGTAAGTCTTGGCATCCAAATCCTTCAAGCGAGGCGACTTTGAAATGCCCTGTAAGTTCATTAAAGCCAAAAGCGTATGAAAATTCATAATCCTCTCTTTTAGTAATATTTATCATAGCACCAATTTCAAGAGTTAAGGTTTCAGGAATGATAATTTCAGTGGGTAAAATCTTTTTAAGCTCATCTAATAATTCATCTTTCGTAAGCTCTGTGGCTTTGAAGTCGCCCGTTGATAAATCAATAAAGCCCAAGCCAAATTTATTGTTTTCTTGTAATACTCCTGCAAGATAATGGTTTTTGTTGCCTTCAAGTAATGCTTCATCAAGTATTGTGCCAGAGGTGATGACTTCTATAACATCTCTTTTTACAAGCTTACCCGGTTTGGGTTCTTCTAATTGTTCACAAATAGCCACTTTATAGCCCGCCTTTGTCAGTTTTGCAATATATGGGGTAGCAGAATGGTGCGGGATACCGGCAAGTGGTACACCGGGTTGCCTTTTTGTTAATGCAATGCCCAATACTTTTGAGGTCAGAACAGCATCTTCATAGAAGGTTTCGTAAAAATCACCTAACCTGAATAAAAGAATGGCATCCTTGTAATTAGATTTTATTCTTGTCCATTGCTGTAATAAAGGAGTTAAATTCATTAGTTAGATTATGTCAAACTCTTGGATAAAAGCAAGTATTTTTTATTCTTACTTGACATCATCCATCTTTACAGGTAGCAAGTATCAGGTATCAAGTAGTCCCGCCAAGTC
>JACQXS010000011.1 GCA_016208615.1 Candidatus Stahliibacteriota bacterium
CGTTCTTCGCCATAATTTATCCACCCATATCCTGAATCTCCCCACCATATAGACCAAGAATTTTTGAAAACCCATGCTCCAAGACTATCCGACCATCCACATAATGTAACAGCGTGGACATATTTTTCACCCATAATAGGAGTATAGACGCCGCCCTTATAGTATAAAAAATCACTCTTAGGTGTAAGCCAACACGCCATCGGACCTTGCATTAGTTTTGCCTTAAATTGTGCCACTTTATTAGTTGCGCCCCAACGATTAGCTTTGGTGACTCTTGCTTCTACATCTGGGCAGGCATTAATGCAGGGTAATACTTTGCCAATATAGGGAAAGCATTTCTCATCAGGTATACCAATATCTACCACAAATTGTGCCGTAGGAGGAAAATTACCACCATGACAGCCATAAACCCTGTTGCAACACGAAAGGACAAACTCCTCAGACAAATTTATATTAGTATCAGGCATATTATAAGCAATTTTGAGTCTTCCCTCAAACCCGCCTACCATAGCAAATAGATAACAACTACCGCATCCTAATTGGTCTTTGACAGGGGTCATCCAATTTTTGCCCTTATAGTTCCGCCAATTCCATTCAGAAGGTGCTTTAGAGCTATGTGTATCTGAATATGATTCCTGAAACGCCGAAGCCCCTAATTCAAACAGATAAGGCGTCATGCTACCCATTAAATTTGCCCTTCCCTCATCCGTAAGACGAGATACCGAAGTCTCTCCTGCCACCCACGGGTTACCGAGTTCTGCTAATGCTTTTTGCAGCTCCGCTAAATCAAGAGTAATCAATAGAAATAAAATTACCATATTACCTCCCTTTTTTTATTGTAAAATCATTAATTTATACAGCAATATCGCGATTCGGAACTCCGCGAGTCATTTACGGAACTCCGCGAGTCGTTTTCCGTCTTGCCAATACTTCTTTCACTAATCGGTATCATTTTTATCTCACCCCTCCCATTTTTACTATCTTTACCGGCTTAAGCCCTTTTAACTTCACAAAATAAATACCCGGCGATAAGTTCTTTCCTATTTTCAATCTGTCATTCTGAGCGTCAGCAAAGAATCTCGCTTCCTCCACTAATTTACCTGTTATATCATATATCTTGACTTCTTGCTTCTCACTAACCCCTAACCCCCAAGCCCTAATCTCTGTGGTTTTAATAAATGGATTCGGATACACCTCTAATCTGACTTCTGATTTCTGACTTCTGTCTTCTGTTTCCTCTACTCCTATTTCATTTACTCTTACAAGATAGACATCACCATAGCCAGCTCCAAAAGACATTGTATATCCTGCTATGATAAACCCGCCATCGTTAGTCTCTTGAACAGACCTTCCACCATCAGAGTCAATTCCGCCAAATGTTTTGGTCCATAAAGTATCGCCCTCTGAATTAGTCCTTATAAGATAGACATCTTCCTTTCCCGCACCAAAAGAACAAGTAAAACCTGTGATAATAAATCCACCATCTTTAGTCTCTTGAACGGAATAGCCTTCATCATCTTTAACTCCGCCATATGTTCTGGTCCATAAAGTATCACCATGCTCATCCGTCCTTATAAGATAGACATCCCCTTGGCCAGCACCAAAAGAAGCTGTCCATCCTGTGATAATAAATCCACCATCTTTAGTCTCTTGAACAGACTCACCACCATCAAAACCAGTTCCGCCAAATGTTTTAGCCCACTCCTCCGCATTTATATTAGAAAAAACTATGCCCATAACCCCAATTCCCAAAATCATAACTCCTCTAACTTTTCTCATCTTCTCATATCACAAATCCTCATTTTACAAAAGTCTCTCAAAACTTAAAAGTCAAAACTCAAAAAACTATCTAATCAGTATCATCTTTTTTATTTGGAAGTCAATGTTAATGTCTGAACTAATTCTGCAAAAATATATTCCCGGTGCCACATCCTTGCCATCATCTCCTGTGCCATTCCATTCTATAGTATGAAGCCCTGACATAATGCTTGAATGAAGCAACTTACGGATAATTCTGCCAGTCAGGTCATAAATATTAATAAAAACCAAGCCCTCGTGCCTAATCTTAAATCTAATAGTAGTGCTATGTTTAAATGGGTTAGGTGAATTTTGGAATAATATAAAATTCCCCTTATCAGGCCATTCCTCCTGCCCTGAATCAATCAGTTTAAGTATCTTAATACCTGCCTCGTTATCGGTGACATATACATACGGGGAATCATAATGCACAGCAGATATCCACCGGGTTGCAGGATATTGACCTATCTTGTATGGATGAGCAGGGTCAACTATATTCACTACTATTATCCCACTATTCCCATTGGCTACATAGATATTCCGCTTATTCCCGGATACCCCACAAGCAAAGCCATCTGTAATGTAGCGAGAAATAAATAGGGGAGAGCCGGGATTAGAGACATCGTAAATATATACCCCATTAGTCCAAGCAGTAATAAGGAGAAGCGAATCTATGTAATATACCGACCTCGCTGACCCCTGTATTCCAATTCTTGCTATTTCTTGTGGTTCGAACCAATCAGAGAGAGCAAATATTTGCACCCCCGAGTCGCCATTGGCTACATAGACTATACCACGCGATGAGTCAGCACACACATCTATCGCATACCCTTTAGTCTTGGAATATCCTACTTCGTGTAGTACAGTAGGGGAACAAATCTTCATCACCCGTAGCCCCGAATCACCATTAGCAATATAGAGTAATTGAGTATTAAGATATGAACTTGCCTCTATCCCTTCTGTCCAATGCCAACGCGAAGGGTCATAGTATGCGGCTTCTTTTATAGAATCTGGCTTCCGAACATCAAGGATGCGTAATCCACCTTCCCATTTACTACTAATATAAGCATATCCCTCGTTAGAATATATGTCAACTGCATAACCCGGTGTATCATAATTACCTATTTCAACTGGCAAGTTCGGATGAGTAATATCCAATACATATATACCTGACCCTCCAGTAGCAATATATGCTGTGGAGTCATCACAGGTTATAGAATGCGAATGGTCGGGTGTTTTGTAATAGCCAATAAGAGTGGGTGAATTAGGTACACTTATATCTATGACATTAAGCCCTTCTCCCATTATTGAAGAGACATAACTAATGTTCTGGTCTATACATATATCAGTGGGCTGAGTAGCCAGAGGATATACTCCAACCGATGTAGGAGAATAAGGATTACCGACATCAAGTATATGCAAAAAGAGACCCGCAGCAACATAAATTATATTTGTATCTACGCCTGCTGACACACTATAAGTGTAGCCAATATTCTTATATCTATAAGCAAGAATGGGGTTAGCATGGTCAAGTACATCTAATATACATAATCCCGAATCTCCATCAGCAATATAAACATACCTGCCATTACAATATACACCACGAGCGAACCCTGGTGTATCATAACTACCTGCCAAAGTTGGCGAATCGGGTGTCCCTACATAAACGATACACAACCCTTTATCACCGTCTGCTATATATGCGTATGGGAGACAAACAGCTACATCCATTGATAGTCCGGGAGTATCGTAATAGCCAACCGGCAATGGATAAGCAGGATTAGATATATCAGCTATTCTTAACCCCGTTCTATCTGCAATATAGCCAAAAGAGCCAACACAATAAATACCTTGTGCATAACCAGGTGTATCATAAAATCCTATTTCAGAAGGAGCAACAGGATTAGAGATGTTAATTATCCTTACTCCTCTTTCTCCATCCGCTATGTATAGGGTTGATTGGGTACCAAAAAAGGATTCTACAAATCCAGATGTTACTATTTCACTTATTTTCTTGGGAGCCGTGGGATTAGCAACATTTAATACATATACGCCGCCACCCGACCCAAGATAACAAATAGTATCGTACTTCCATACTGTATATGACCAGCCAAAAGGCCACATCCCAACACACTGCATATTAAGAGAATCAATTTTTGCCGGCTCATCATAAGACAGAAGACAAAGAAAAAGTTTTAGTAATGAAATCATTTAAGTAGTATAAGTTTTTTGACCTCTGAATAGTTTGAATAACCCTCTCTATCTATTAGATTAAGTTTGCAAAAATAAGTCCCCGCGGATACTTTATTGCCATTACAATTATTGCCATCCCACATTACAGTATGATAACCCTCTTCAGCATCACCCTCCCAAGGTGTGCAAACTAATCTCCCTAATAGGTCATAGATTTTAATATTCCCTCTGCTTCGGGCTTCAAGCTTAAATTGTAAGGAGGTAGATTTAATAAATGGGTTAGTAGAATTCTGCATTAGGTCGAAATAAGGTTTCTCTATAAACTCAAGCACCATAAAGCCTGCCTCTTCATTTGTAGCGTAAAGGTAAGGAGCGTCATAATAGATAGAATAAGTCCACCAAGTTGAAGGATAATAAGCAACGCACCGCATAGATAGATTAGGAAAATCACCCACTTCTATGATATAAATGCCACCATTCCCACCTCCAATATAGGCGTATTTGCCATCATAATAGACATCACAGGTATGAGCATCTAAATCATAATGACACAACTCTTTTGGAGAATAAGGATTAGATAAGTCTAATAGATACAATCCGATATCCTTTACAGCTACAAACCCATAGTCTCCATAGCGATATACACAATAGACATCGCCAGGCACATCCCAATGACTAATCTCATACACAGAGGTGCCGATAACTTCTATTATACGAAGTCCACCATAGCTATCAGAGACATAAACATAATGACCATCAGTGCTTACATCCAAACTAAACCCAGGTGTATCATAAAATCCAATCTCATATGGAGTAGTAGGATTAGAAACATCTACAACCCGAAGACCCGTTTCGCCACTCGCTACATAAACACGATTAAAAGTATCATAACATACGCCATACACTTTATCCCAATTATCAGGATTATATTTACCTACTTCTGTTATAGAAGAGGGATTAGATACATTAAGTATGCTAATTCCATCTCTGACTGCCCCTACATATAGATATGGAGAATCAATCGCTATGTCCCAGGCATAGCCAGTCTTATAGTAACCTAATACTTTTGGCAAGCGAGGATTAGAGATGTCAAATGTATAGACCCCCGCTTTACCATTAGATGCGTATGCTACATTAGATTTACAAACTATACTCCGTATATTGTCAGGAGTATCATAGCTTCCTATTTCTTGTGGTTGGGTAGGAGTAGAGATATTGAGTATCGTAAGCCCTCCACTTACATCCGCTACAAAAGTAAGCGAATCAATACAATATAAACCACGAGCATTACCTTTTGTATCTATAGCACCTACCTCTTTTGGAGAAGAAGGGTCAGAGATATCTATTATCTTTATCCCGACACAGCCATCCGCAAGATATACATATGGATTGGCATACCAGACATTCCATCCCTTATCCCATATAGGGCTTGGTGAAATATAGGCACCCACCTCTTTGGGAGAAAAAGGGTCAGAAATATCAATTATCGTTAGTCCGACTCCACGGTCAGCAATATAGGCATATGAGCCAACACAACAAACATTTAGTGCATAACCCGGGGTATTGTATGTTCCAACTTTTACAGGAGAACGCGGATTAGAGATGTCAAGAATACATAATCCTGCATCACCATCTGCAATATAAGCGTAGGGATAAACACAATATACGCCACCGGCTTCACCAGAAGTATTGTAATGCCCGATTTCTACAGGAGAACGGGGATTAGAGATATCAATGATACTGACTGAAATTTTAGTCGCTACATATAGATATGACCCACTACAATAAACATTACAAGCTACTCCGGGGGTATCGTAATCGCCTATTTCAATAGGTGAGATAGGATTAGAAACATCTATTATTTTTAGCCCCTTGTTGTAAGCTAAATAAAGTGTATTATTGCTTACACACAGACCATCTACGAAGCCCGAAGTCTCTATTTCACTTATCTTTTGTGGAGACAAAGGATTAGCAACATTTAATACATATACACCGCCGCCGGACCCAAGATAGCAAATCGTATCCTCTACCCATACTGTGTACGAAGCCCCAAAAGGCCATCTGCCTACACATTTTAAGCCCGATGGCCCAATCCCGTTCCTTATGGAAACGGGACTAATAATACCAAGTTGTAAAAATAAAGAAATAATAACCATTACTCTAAATCAAAAATCAAATCTAATAAAGTCCAAATTCCAAAATCCAAATCCCAAATCCCAAAAACTAACAACCCAAAACTATTTGGCATTTGAGCTTTGGCATTTGGATTTCATTTGAGCTTTGGCATTTGAGCTTTGAATTCTTTTCATTACGGTCTACGCAATAAAAATGGTAATTGACAAGAATAAATCCCCTTAGGGATGCTACGAGAAATAGCGACTAATTCTTTTACCATCTGGTTCCCCTGTTCCCAATGTAAAGCAGTTATAGCACCACTTGGCATACCCATAGAAGCCAAGTTACAGATAGGATTTTGGGCATATCGCTCCCAATGTATGCCATCTGAACTTAATGCTAATCCAGTTGTTGTCTTATATGTATGGGCAGAATTAGAACTATACACTAAAATAAAGGTGCTACTATCCAAAATAACATTCGGAATGATTGAAGTGCCACACCATAATGTATCAGCAGTTCCAATAGTTGTGAATACTGGATGTAAAGTGTCAACTTTGGCAAATGTAGTCTCGCTTACCCCTATTGCCAATCCCATATTAAAACTCCTTAAACGATAAAAGCTTTCGGCTTCATAAAATAGATAATATAGGGCTCCAACCTTCATAACCGACCTCGCCCCACAATAACGAGAGTCCCACTGAGTATCGCCACTCTCATAATAGCCGGCATACAAAACAGGAGTTCCATTATTGCCACGCTCCCAGTGAATACCATCAGTCGAACGGGCGAACAAAGTATTGAAACAATCAGACTCGTCCCATGCCTGGTACCACATTTTATATTCATTATTCTCATAAAGCACTGTTGCTTCCCATAACCCATCAGTATGAGCAGTTGTTCGCTCCCAACGAGAAGTACTATCAGTAAAAAATACTGGATTACCCGAATACTTATGCCAAGTCTTGCCACTATCAGCAGAATAAGCCAATCCAATCCCCTTACACGGGTATTGGTTATGATTTAGATTTATCCCCAAATACCACATCTTTAAAGTATCGTGAACTAAAATTACATGCCCATCCAATATCCACTGGTCATCCCAGCTACCTGTGTCCCCAGGAGCAAGAATAGGAGCAGCCAACTGAATACCAGATGGCACAGTAGGCAGCTCTTTTAAGTATAATGGCGGGATATTCGGAAATTTATCATCTTGTACACCGAAAATCAAAAAAGAATAGACAAAAAGCATCATCTGGGTGAACCTCCCATTTTTATTATCTTTAATGGCTTATAGCCCTTTAACTTAACAAAATAAATACCCGGCGATAAGTTCTTCCCTATTTTCAATCTGTCATTCTGAGCGTCAGCCCTGTCATTCTGAGCGTCAGCCCTGTCATTCTGAGCGTTAGCCCTGTCATTCTGAGCGTTAGCGAAGAATCTCTCTTCTTCAACTAACCTACCCATAACATCATAAACCTGTATTCTGTCTCCCGTCCTCTGTCCTCTGTCTTCGGTCTTCTGTCCTCTGACTTCTGTGAACACAAGAAATGGATTTTGCGAAACTTTCAACTCTCTACTCTTAACTCTCAACCCTCTACTCTCTTCTTCTATACCAAATCCGCTAACTATAAGAGTCAAAGGTACAGGATACGGACTATTAGATGCGGTTGAAAATATCCACAATGTATCATAATAAATACCATCAGAATTTACGCCCCCACAAATTACCTTTACCTCCTTATAGCCCAAAGGTAGCAAACCAAAAGAATTAGGTAATACTGACAATACACACGGCTCGCAAGCAACTATACTATCAACTATTAAATTGCATATCCCAGATTCATTACTAATATACATATTCCCCGTATCAGATTGATTAGTGTCGGCATTGATACTTAAAACAAGAGAATCCGGCATAACACGAAGCTGTGGTTGAACATATTTAATTACAAGCCCCATAAAATAATCACCCGTCAAGGGTAGCCAATTTGTGCCATCTGATGCATAATAAGAAGTGAAGCTTGTTACTGTATCAGATACTGTTGTTGGAAACCCTGTACCCTCCCATATACCTGCCCAAAACTGACCTACTATAAATAATGGTGGCACTAAATTATAAGTTTGCCAATATAATTTATTAGAATCTGCCGCATTTACACTAATAGATTGACTAAATAATACCGGGCCCGGCTGTCCCCAACTATCGCTCCAAACTATAAGACTACATTCTTTGCTTGTATTACTGACAGGTGAGCCAAAGCAAGTTAAAAATTTACTGATAGAACAAGGGAGTTCGGGATTAAACTTTACTGCTTTATAGCCCTCTATACTTACAGATTGCGAAATATAATAGGGCCATGCAAGCGAGGGAATTAAAGTATCGCTTCCCGCAGTAGCGGGATTGGAGTTTATTCCGCCCAAGGCGGAACTCTGCTCCAATACGGCACAAAGTAGTAATAATATAATCATTATTTTTTTGGCTTAATAGCTTTGACTTCGCACAACTGGGCACACATACTACAGCCAATACAAAGTAATGGATTAATAGTTGGTGGCTTACTCTCAACCTTTGTCATTGCCGGACAGCCAAAGTCAAGGCAATTACCACATTGATTGCATATTTCCGTGTTCACAGAGAATGGAATTTTGGGTTTAGCACGCTCGCTTTTCAGCATAATACAAGGGTGTTCGGTAATCACTACTGCCGGCCCCTTATAGGCAATAGCTTCTTTTAGCGTTGCCTCTGTCTTTTGAAGATTATACGGATTAACCAGACCCACAAACTCTATCCCTATCGCACGAACCATTTTCTCAATATCCAATTTATGTGTTGTCTCGCCTCGCAGTGTCTTACCTGTCCCGGGATGCTCTTGATGACCAGTCATTCCCGTAGTATTGTTATTTAATATAATTACAGTCATCATCCCTTTATTATAAACTATATCTATCAAACTCGGTATACCGGCGTGTATGAAAGTAGAATCCCCAATAACAGCTGCTATATTATGCCCAATCTTATCGCCTATTGCTTTATCAAGTCCAAAAGCATTCCCAATTCCCGCACCCATACAAAAAGTAGTATGCAAACTTGAATAAGGAGGCAAACACCCGAGCGTATAGCATCCAATATCACCCGTCACAAGAGTGCCTAACTTTTTCAAAGCATAAAATACACCCCTATGCGGACACCCTACGCATAACATCGGCGGACGAGGCAAAATTTCTATATCACTATTGAAGGAATCTTTTCCCTGCCTATGATATTGGACATTCCAAAACTTCTTATCTGCTCTTCAAGAAAGGGCTCATTCTCTTCTACTACCCAAATCTTGTCAAATTTAGAGCAAAAATCTATAATCTTATTTTTAGGTAATGGATAGCTCATACCCAATTTCATAAACCAAGCATCAGGAATAGCATCACGAGCATATTGATAACTGATACCCGAAGCTATTACCCCTATAAGTTCTGTTCCCTTCTCTATACGATTTATAGCTATTTCTTCGCTGAGATTAGCAAATTGGGTGAGTTTATTTTCAACAATAGGGCGTAAAGATTTAGCAAATACAGGGACTACTTGCTTGGGTATATTGCGTTCATATTTTTTAGGAGGGTACTCAACTCGCTCCCCTATTTCTACAAGTCCCTTACCGTGGGCTATGCGAGTAGTGACACGCATAAGAACAGGAGTATTAAAGCGTTCTGAAATATCAAGTGCTATACCTACAAAATCCTTTGCCTCTTGGGGGTCAGAGGGCTCAAGCATTGGAATTTTGGCAAACTTGGCATAATAACGATTATCCTGTTCATTTTGCGATGAATGCATACCCGGGTCATCGCAAGAGATAACTACAAACCCCGCATTCGTGCCACAATAAGGAAAGACCATAAACGAATCACTCGCCACATTTAGCCCGACATGCTTCATCGGAATAAGTGTCCTTATGCCACCAAGTGCTGCACCCATTCCTTCTTCAAAGGCAACCTTCTCGTTTGAACACCAATGGGCAATTATTTCATTGTATTGAGCAATATTTTCCAATATCTCAGTACTCGGGGTGCCAGGATAACTGGCAGCAAACTTTACCCCGTACTCGTATGCTCCCCGTGCCATTGCTTCATCACCGGACATTAGTTTTTTGAGGTTGAACCTCTTCATATTTACTCCTTTTTAATTGTAAAAGCTCTTTCTCGGCTTTAAATGCAAACCTATTTATATAAGCCCAATAATCTCTAAATTCCATACTCTCTGTTTCTTTTGCTATTTCTTCTTTTATTTCCCATACCTTATAATTCCATGTAACTAAATAATCCATCTGAGGAGAAAGAATTACAAGTGATAAATGAAAGGCATCGTCTTTTTTATTTATAGGGATTATATTTCTGTTCAGCAAAGATGTGGCAAGTAGTCCGACCTCTTCAATATTTTCAGGGTCAGGCAATTTCTCAAGTCCGTATCGGGAAATTAAAGATAAAAGTTTTTGCCTTTTATCGGCAGACTTAGTTTTCTCAATTTCTGCCAATGTAATATTACTATAATAGGCATCAAATATTCCATCAGAAATCTGGTCAAAAAGTTTGATGGAAGCCTGCCTTTTAAGGATGTTTTCTTTTTGCATATCATAATAGAAGCCAAATACCGAGGTCTCAATATATAATGATGCAAGTTTCCTCATTTCTTGTCTACTATAAGATTATAAGCTTCCTTGTAATTGTAAATTCATTACTTTTAAGCTGAATGAAATAAATACCCTCGGGTAGGTCGGGTCCCCTGACCCGACTCAATGAAATCTTATAATACCCTGCCGCTTGTGTCCCGGAATGAATAGTCTTTACCAATCTGCCGGATAGGTTATAAAGTTTTAAGCTTATATATGTTTTATTTGGCAGTCCATACTTGATTACCGCATTACCAAAAGATGGGTTTGGATAAATCTCCAACCTGTCATTCTGAACTTGTTTCAGAATCTCTCTTTCCTCTACCCCAAAGTCATACGGGTTAACTGCAAATGGCTCATAATACACTTTTCCTTTGGTAAAATCATCATAATAGTCCCAAATTTTCATAGCTATAGTATCGGCACTTGCAGTCCCCCAATAATTATGGTAAGCAGGTATATTTTTTGTACTATTATTATAAACCGCATAACCCGTGGCATACAGATTATTGCTGTCAATAAAGGTACTATCCGAAAAATCTATGTAGATAACAGATGCGGTTGTGTCCTCTATTGTATTATATTTTATCGTCGCTGTGCCAGAATTACAGATGCTACCACCATAATCAGCAGAGTTGTTAGAGATGGTATTATTATTTATCGTCGCTATGCCATCATTATAGATACCGCTACCATAATCATCAGCAGAGTTGTTAGAGATGGTATTATTATTTATTGTCACTGTGCCATCATAATTACAGATACCGCCACCCTCCCGATAAGAAAAGTTGTTAGAGATAGTATTATTAGTTATATCTGCTGCGCTCTCAGAATTAAAGATACCGTTATCATAAGTAGCAGAGTTGTTAGATATGGTATTGTATCCTATGTAGATAGAGCCATTATTATCTATAGCCGAGTTATTTGCATACTCAATTCTGCAATATTTCAGACTGCACGCAGATGCAGAAGATGTAAACCGCAGCCCGTGCCAGCCCGCAGTTCCGAAATGCGTGATTAGAATAGAATCTGCCGCTGTCCCAATAGCATATAAATTTCCTTTTACCATTATTTGCTTCATTGAATCAATCCTTACTTCCACACCCGGCTCAATATCAAGAGTCACAAGACTATTCACTGTCACATCTCCTATCACAATATATGGGCTACCTGCAGTATCCCATACCGTATTTGTATCAATAACCCCACTCACATATGTAGTATCTGCGATTACAGAGGACACAATAAATTGTGTCCCTACAATTGTAATAACAAAACTAAATCCTTTTTTCATAATACATCCTTTCTTAACTGTGGGAAAGGTTTCCAAACCTTGATATTTGATATTTGCATTATAAAATTGTCAGCTTCCTTGTTGTCTTGAACTCACCCGTATCTAATCTAATGAAATAAATGCCTGCTTGTAGGGGCCAGGTTTCCTCGCCCTGTATTTTTGCTTCGTGATAACCCTTCTCTTGTATTCCCGAATAAATAGTCTTCACCAATCTACCCGTTATATCATAAAGCACCAAGCTCACATTGCCTTTGACCGATAACCGATAACCTATAACCGCTGACCGAATAAACGGATTGGGATATATATCCAATTTCTGTCTTCTGTCCTCTGTTATCTGTCTTCTGTCTTCTTCTATCCCTATTGTCCTGCCTCTTATGAATTCCCACCAATGTGGTAAATCTTCTGCAAACTTAAGCCCAATATATGTAGTATCTATAAAAGTAGTATCATTTGGATAATAAATCGCTAATCCATAACAATTATCTAATGGAAACCCTTCTGTATGATGTCCTTCTCTTACTACTGCTGAATCTATTGCTTGTATCACAGAATCTGACCATTCCTTAACAATAATAGGTAAGGTTGTAGAATCCCTAATATTTAATGCAAAATGATAAATATCTATATGCAAACGCCAAGCCGAATCAACATACAAATATTGGGTCTTCCAATAAGCGGAATCAATCTGTGGCTCACTTCTGCCTCCCACTTTCATAAGCTCTTCTGCAAACCTATTGATACACTGGGAAGTATGAGTGAATTGACTATCCAATAACACAGCAGATTGGGTAATATCATCATTCCCTTGCGACCCTCCACTATAAGAAGCTACATACTTATCAACTATTATTTGTGCCAATTCTTTAGGAGAAGCGATTGGATTAGCAGTTAGCCAAGTTAATATATCGTCGTATGGATACCCATCCCATGGCTCACTATATTCAGAAAACACAATAAAATCTACATAATCTTTCACTTCGTATGCCACCTCTTGCATTCCCATAAAACAGGCATCGTTGCCAAGGATATCTATTTTTTTGCCCAAAAAAGTAGCTATACTATCCATTGCAAAGGCATATTCTCCATTTGCTACACCTATATTATCGCCATCGGTTTCATCAGAACTTATCCCTTTGAGAAGGGGTGACACTCTTTGAGGTGCACCTCCTACTTTATACCATCCATTCCCATGGTCCCAAATAATAAGTGAATAATGTTCAGCTGGATAATTCTCTATCCCCCAAGTGGCAAAATCAATAATACTATTAGGGTTACCCATATTTATTTCACCTAAATCGGCTATAAGAGTAGAACGAATAATAGTATCATTAATTGTATCGGGAGTGATAAAATATCTGCGCGTAGTAGTCCAATTACCATTTGAAGTATCGTATCCGGGTATCCTATCAAATTCTACGATGACATTATAGTTAGTCGTATCTATTGCTCTCTCCATTTCATTCATATCATCTATCCCGGCATCCTCTAAATTATTATCACCATTTATAAAGACAAGTATAGTCCATTGTTTAGGAGAGGTCTTAATACTATTACTATTTAGAGGCATAGAAACTATCACTCCCATCAGTCCAATTATAAAGATTACTTTTTTCATTTTTACCTCCTCTTTAATTATTTTGTGATTCGTGCAATCCACTCTTTTATTTCAGGAAATCCAACCTCTTTTACAGAGACCCGTATAGTAAATTCAACTATTTCTTCATCATTAGTCTCAATCATATAACCGTGTTCTCTTAAAAATTCAAAAGCAAAAATCGTAGCCGTTCTCTTATTCCCATCCACAAAAGGATGAAAACATATTATTCCTTCCAAAAGAGCAGCCGCCTTATCTATATCTGATGGAAAAATCTCAGTCCCATCTGCTAATCCTCTAAATGGGCGTTCAATTGTTGCTTCTAAAAGTCCAAAATCTATAACTCCTTTTGCGCCTCCATAAGTTTCTATAATCTTATTATGAAGATTAACAATATTATCATACCAATTAATACTTGGGCTATTTTTTTGCCAATTCTTGCCAAGCCTTGTCATATTTTAGGATAACTTCCCTGAAGTCAGCAGAATCAGGGTCTAATAATTTAATGGCTGACTTATCCATTAATTCTTTTACTTTTGAGTCGTAAAATTTCAATAACCGACTGCTTAATAATGCGGCACCAGTGTCTTCCGCCACCTTGTCTCTCACTTTAGATGTGAGAGCAATCCCTTTCTTTATCAGTCTCTGAATTTCAACCTGATACGGTTCCCAAATTTCGGTTGACCGTTTCATATACCATTCCCTTAGCTTTATCAAGGATTCGTAGGTCCTTGCTTCATTATTCCATTCCTCAAAAAGTTCTTCCCAACTATCTATTTGTTTTTTTGTCATCTTTAATTATTAAATACTATGCAATCTAAAAAAAGTCAAGTGAAATAAGTGGGATTAAGATTTTGTAGATTGCAATTTGAGGTTGAACATCCCAAGTTTATATCCTTCTTCAAAAGCTTGGATATTTTTATCCCCTGTCCCTTTGGGTACTGATTCGTAAATTGCCTTGCATACAGCATCTTTGGACACAATTTGAGGTTGAACCTCAGACACCAAAGCACTCATAAATCCAAGCATTACTATATTTGCCATAATCTTTTGCCCCAACCCTTCAGCTATACGAGTAGCAGGAATAGAATAAATTTTAACCCCTTCTGTTCTGACTAAATCTTTTTCCACAATAACAATGCATTGTTCTTTTAATTGTTGTGCATAGATAGTATAAGCTTCTTGGGACATAGCAATAAGGACATCAGGAGTAGTGAATTCCAATTCATAAATCTGCTCATCCGATATAATGACATCACTTTTAGATGCCCCACCCCTTGATGCACTCCCGTATGATTGGGTCTGCAAAGCATTTTTACCCTCTATAGTAGCGGCACGACCATAAATTACACCCGCCAATACTACTCCCTGACCACCAAATCCGCTAAACCTAATATTCATAATTTAACCTCTCGTGTCTTCTGTTGCTTCTGCTGTGGGTTTTATTATCCTTTCTTTATTCAATCTTCTCAATGATTCTGTAAACTCTGGTCTATCCCTATCAACAAACTTACCTATAACGATTTTGCCCTTTAATTCTTTTTCACTCATTTTTTCAGCCCTTGAAAAGGGAATTGATGATTCTTTATATGTTTTCAAGAAATCTGATGCTCTATGCTTTCCTATCATCTTACCATAACTCACAGGACATTGAGACACAATTTCTATAAATGAAAAACCTTTCTTTGTAATAGCTTCTTTCATTGACTTTAGTAGATTAAATACTTGATAAGTTGTCCATCTGGCTACATAGCTTGCTCCAGCAGATACAACAAGCCGTGCCACATCAAAATCTGGCTCCAGATTACCATATGGAGTAGTTGTAGCTCGTACTCCGTATGGGGTAGTAGGAGCAACTTGCCCTCCAGTCATTGCATAAATTGAGTTATTTATTAAAAATACAGTCAGGTCAATATTACGGCGAGCCGCATGAATCAGGTGATTACCGCCAATCCCAGCTATATCACCATCACCAGCTATGACGATTACTTTCATATTGGGCTTCATTATCTTTACTCCGGTAGCAAAAGCAATTGGTCGCCCGTGAGTGGTATGTAAAGTATCTGCCTTATAATATGGACTCGGTATCCAAGCCGAACAACCAATTCCTGTCACAGATACTATATCCTTGGGGTCTATACCCAACTCATCAATTGCATGTGTAAATACATTAAGAACTGTTCCGCCGCCACACCCTGCACAAAAAGGGCCAGATGCCAATAAGTCTTAAAAAATCTATTCTTTTACCTTCTTTTCTGGCTTGTATAACTGCCCCCTTTGCTGGGCGTGCCGTGGCACCATAACTTACTACTGCAACTTTTGCCTCCTCCATATAATCTTTCTCCACCCGTATAAGTTTATCCCTGTTTTTATCTATTTTTTCATACATCCGACGAATAAGTTTATCATGCACTTTTTGAGTCTCTACATCCCTCATCCCATTATCTTTATGGGTTGAACCAGTTACATGAACAAATGACCCGGCCCCAAACTCAGTCATCGGCGGTATAAGTTGCCCGCCAAACATAAGTTCACCTGGTTTTGCCAATCTACGACCAGTAAGTTCTATTTTATCAGGGTCAGGCATTACAATTTTCTCCCTCATATGCCCGACTTCTCCATCCATTAATAAAATAACCGGATGACGATATGTTTCTGCCAAATTAAAACACTCAATAGTCAGTTGCAAACACTCTTGCACTGAACTTGGGGATAGGGCAATAATTTCGTGGTCTCCGTGCGTGCCCCACCTTGCTTGCATTACATCACCCTGGGCGGGCTTAGTTGCTTGACCAGTTGAAGGACCGGAACGCTGGACATTTACAATTACACAGGGAGTTTCAGTCATAATCGCATAGCCAATATTTTCTTGCATCAAGGAGAAGCCGGGTCCCGATGTCGCGGTCATTGCTCTCGCACCTGACCATACTGCACCTATAACTGCGGCAATAGAGGCTATTTCATCTTCCATTTGAATAGCATAGCCACCTATTTTGGGCAATTCCAATGCTAATTGCTCTCCTATTTCAGAGGCAGGTGTTATAGGGTAGCCAGCCAAAAAGTTGCACCCCCCATACAAGGCGCCGTACGCACAAGCAATATCACCCTGCATAAAGAGTGTTTTATTGCTAAACCTGTGCAAATAATCTCTATAAACTTTAGATAGCTTCATATCATATCTTATCTCCCCCTTTTATTCTTTTTACTACCTTTTCTCCAAAATTTCAACCTTTTCTTAATGGGGAGCAGTATAAAATTAGGATTTCGGATTTAGAATTTCTCATAATTTGCGTTTCCTCCGCCTCCTACGAGCGAAGCGATACTACAATTCTGTAACTACAATAGCCATATCAGGGCATAATAATTCACATAATCCACATCCTACACAGGCATCAGGATTATTAATTGCTGGCTGATAATAGCCACGCGGGTTAATTTTATTAGCTGCATTAAAAACCTTCTTAGGACAGAAATCTATGCAAATACCA
>JACQXS010000112.1 GCA_016208615.1 Candidatus Stahliibacteriota bacterium
GAACTTTCCACTTGCACAAGTCGACTTTCTACTAATAGTAGTAAAGAAATTACTTGATAATGGTTAAAAAAGGAGTAGCACAGTAACAATATGGCGAAGTTATAGCCCGGTTAATAAATGGAAGGCATAGCTTACTAATGGATATAGAACTCGGTTAATTACTCCAACTCCCAATAATAAGAAGATGATAATAAATCCAAATCTCTCTAACTCCAAGTATTTTTCTTGCAATTCATATGGAAGTAGCCCTTGTAATATCCTTGACCCATCAAGAGGTGGAATAGGAATAAGATTAAAAAAGGCAAGTAATAAGTTAATGGATATCGCATATATCAGAACCTGTATAGGTAAGTCGCCCACAAACCTGACTAATACACTTAATATAACTGCTATTCCTATATTACTTAAAGGACCTGCTGCTCCTATCCACATCAAATCGCGCTTCGGATTTCTTAGAGAATATATGTTAATGGGAACAGGTTTAGCCCAGCCAAAAATTACTCCCGAATGCATTACAATTAAGAGAAATGGGAATATTAGCGTCCCAAATATATCTATATGAGGGATAGGGTTAAGGGTAAGCCGACCATAATCTCGGGCAGTAGTATCACCCTTTCGTAGTGCCATATAGCCGTGCGCTACTTCATGCACAATTACGGAAAATAGGAATATAGATAGCTGTAAAACAGTGGCAAGTAAATTCACAACAAAGAATAATAGTTAAGATTTTATGGAAGTCAAGGAATTTTTACTTGACTTTTATTCTAAAATAGTTAAAATCCTATAATTATGTGGATTGAAGAGATTTCAAAAGAAGTGCATCTCTACGAGGGTAAAGAAGTAGAGATTAAGGGCTGGCTATACAATCGCAGGTCAAGTGGTAAAATTCACTTCCTGATTGTAAGAGATGGAACGGGTATTATACAGGGAGTGGTAGTGCAGGATAAAGTCTCTTCTGCTGTATTTGACCTCTGTAATAGTATTACCCAAGAATCATCCCTAATAGTAAAGGGCAAAGTGCGAAAAGATGCAAGAAGCTCAGGAGGATATGAACTTGATATAACAGATATAAGGGTTATTCAGTCTGCTGCTCCTTATCCTATTTCTAAGAAAGAGCATGGTATAGATTTTCTTTTATCACATCGTCATTTATGGCTCAGGTCGCGTCGTCAATTTGCAATTATGCGTATAAGGGGCGAAATAATTGCGGCGATACAGGATTTTTTCAATGCTCGTGGCTTTGTAAGACTTGATGCCCCTATTTTTACGCCATCTGCTTGTGAGGGGACAACTACATTATTTGAGGTGCCGTATTTTGGAGACAAGGTCTATTTATCACAATCTGGTCAGCTTTATGCAGAGGCGGGCTGTATGGCTTTTGGTAAGGTATATACATTTGGTCCTACTTTTAGGGCTGAGTTATCTAAAACGCGTCGCCATTTAACTGAGTTTTGGCAAATAGAACCCGAAATAGCATACGCAGAACTCACTGATATAATGAAATTAGCAGAAGAATTTGTAAGTTATGTAGTAAAGAGAGTGATTGAGCATAGGAAAGAAGAGTTGAGCATAATAGAGCGAGATATTAAACTATTAGATAAAATTAACCCCCCTTTCCCGCAGATTAGCTATCAGGAAGCAATTGATTTACTTGCCAAGCAGGACAAAGTACCACAAATAGAGTGGGGTGATGATTTTGGAGCGCCGCAAGAGACTTATTTATCAGAACAATTTGAGCTGCCCGTTATGATACATCGTTATCCTGCAAAATGCAAATCCTTTTATATGAAAAGGGATACACAAGACCCAAATCTGGCTCTATGTGTTGATATGATTGCCACTGAGGGATATGGTGAAATTATAGGCGGCTCGCAAAGGGAAGAAAATTTAACTACTTTGGAACAAAGGATTAAAGAATTTAACCTCCCCAAAGAACCACACGAATGGTATTTAGATTTAAGAAGATATGGGTCAGTACCGCATTCGGGGTTTGGATTAGGACTGGAAAGATTAGTAGCGTGGATATGTAAATTGCAACATATAAGGGAAGCTATTCCATTCCCAAGAACCATAGAACGCTTTTACCCATAATGCAAGAGAAATTAAAAGCCCTAGATGACTTACTTAAACAAATACAGACACAATTTGTAAAAGCTTCCAATCTCACAAAAGAGGTGATTAAGCTATATGATAATCCATCAGGTAATGCTTATAAAATAAAGGAACGGGCGAATAAATTAAAAGAGATGATAGGGAAAATAGAGATAGATAAATCCCAATACTTAGAGCCGGTATATGAATTACTACACGATGCTGATAGACTTAAAGATGAACTTAGATTTGAATTTGGGGGTGAGCTTGAAAAAGAACTAAAACAAAGAGGGTTTGAGCTCAGAGGCCAATTACCTACACTTTATGCAAATTATTATACTATTAAGACAGATTTTCAGGCAGGGAAGGCAATAATTTTATTTGGTACTGAAACATTAATGAGTGGCATTGTCCTTAAACCACAACAACTCGCAAATACAATTCAGGAAATGGATAAAGAGTTAAATAAAGAGATTGTGCCAATAACACAGCTTCTATCTTACCTATATGAAGCATGGAAAAGGACAGGAGAAGGCAAGTCTTCTATTATAAAGGCGTTGAGAGAACTTGTCTTTTTAATCCAGCCGACTAAATTCGTGGCTAATCCATCGCGTAAAAACTTTATTGAATATACGCGTGCAAAGTTTGGGCTTGACCTTTATAAGTTGGAGAAATCACAGAATAGAGAGATAAATGGAAGTAAATTATCGCTAATTACTGCCACCTTTGATGCTACGGCACAAAAGGGTAATTATATATGGGTGCCTACTAATGAAAGGGGAGACGGCATCAATTACGCTTATTTGACTTTTAAAATGTAGGGCAAAGCTTTAGCCTTGCGAAAAAGCAAACCTGAAGGTTTGCCCTACATAAGAGAATATGACAAAATACAAGAAACGGATTAGATTAAAATCTTTTGATTATAAAGGTCTATATGGATATTTTATTACTTTATGGAGTTATAATAAAATGCAAGTTTTTCTAAATAGACAAGCAGTAGAAATGTGCTTAAGTATGATTAAGGAATATAGCGAGAAGTACAAATTTTGGGTTTGGGCATACTGTTTTATGCCAGACCATTTACATCTTCTCGTAGAAGGTAATAATGAATATTCGGATTTCAAAAAATTTATCTCTCATGGGAAAAGAATCGGGTTGCGGGAGAGTCGTTTAATACGATTAGAAAGTTAATCGTCTTTAGTATGATTTTAATATTTTGCTCTTCGGTAATGTATGTAGGGGGAAATATTATAAATAAACAAAACACAGAAAAAAAGGAGGTGATAGAAATGGATGACAAGGATAAAAAAGAAAAGCCCGAAACCCCTCCAAAAAACTTAGGCTCTCGTAATGATTTTCCACTATCAGAGACATGCAAGCTCGAGAGGGAAGAGCCCAAAGGTAGAAAAATAGTGACCGAATCCGAAACTCCGAAAGAAAATAGCAGTTCTGAGAAATAAGAAGTTAAGAATTGTCTGAGTAGGTTATTAAATCGTATAGCAAGAGAAGGGGGTGAGGATGGAGAATAGGCTTTATTGTGGGGATAATATTGAGGTTTTGGAAAAGATTGAGCAGGAGAGTGTAGATTTAATTTATATTGACCCGCCCTTCTTTTCTAATAGGCAGTATGAGGTAATTTGGCACGATGAGGCGGAGATTAGGAGTTTTGAGGATAGATGGGAAGGTGGGATAGAAAATTATATTGCCTGGATGAGACCAAGAGTTTCTGCAATGTATAAAGCATTAAAGTCGACGGGGTCTTTTTATTTGCATTGTGATTGGCACGCCAATGCCCATTTGAGAATTATGATGGATGAGATATTTGGAAGAAGTAATTTTAGAAATGAGATAATTTGGCAGAGGACAACACATCCAAAGGGCTCGCAATTTGAGGCTAAAAAATTAGGAGTTGCGACAGATTCTATTTTTTGGTATGCAAAAACAGATAATTACACCTTTAACTTAAAGGAGATAAAAAGAAAATTAACTCCAGAGGAAATTACAATAAAATATCCCAAAATAGACAATAATGGGAGGTATTGCGTTGCACCGATAATAAGAAGCGCAAGTATGGGTGAAAGGCCTAATCTTGTTTATGAGTATAAAGGATACAAGTCGGATGTTTATGGTTGGAGAATGACTAAAGAGAAGCTAATAGAATTAGACAAAAAAGGGAATTTAGGTTGGACAAAAAATAAAGCACCATTTAGAAAATTAAGGACAGAAGATGATGAAGGAGAACCAATGTATAATTTATGGACAGATATTCCGCGAGCAGGAACAGGAGAAATATTGGGTTATCCAACTCAAAAGCCGGAGGCATTATTAGAGCGTATAATTAAGGCGTCTTCAAATGAAGGTGATGTAGTTTTGGATGCTTTTTGTGGATGTGGGACGGCA
>JACQXS010000113.1:0-3823 GCA_016208615.1 Candidatus Stahliibacteriota bacterium
GAGATATAATCTTTACTCTTTCACATTCCCAAATAAATAACAGGGATACAAGTAATGCCAAAAGTATAGTAGAGTATTATTTCAAATCAGAGTATGCGGGACATTATTTGGGGCTTAAAGCTCTTTCTCTTGATGGTGCTGTGGACCCACATTTTAATACACGCCAAGAAATAGGAGTTGAACTTCATAGTAGTTTGAAAGATATAGAAGCTACTATGTCTGCAACTAAAGTAACGGCAACTTCATTTATAGATAGTATTAGGTCATATCTTGATACAAAAGTATCTATTCAGTTTCCTGTAAGAGAGCTTTTTAGAGTCTATGGTGACTATACACGGCGGTCAAAGGAAGTAAAAGAAGAGTCTCCTGGTATAGAATGGTATGGAATGGGAGTAAAGTATGAGCCCTCATCGCAAGTATTTATTGATTTATGGGGTGGTAAAGAGAAAGGAGGGCTTATTTGTTCTGGTGGTGTATGTCGGTGGGTCGCACCCTTTGATGGGATAAAGCTAAAATTAACTATTAGCTTATAGGAAAGCAGAAAATGAAATATTATATCCTAATTATTACTATTTTTTGTGGTATAATATATGGCAAGAATCTACCCCCACAAATAGAATTGACTGAAACAGAGTTTGATTTCGGTGAAGTCAATCAGAATATGGAGTTAACCCATACTTTTAAGTTCAAGAATACAGGCGCCGAGACATTAGTTGTTAAGAATATCCGTGCCCCTTGAGGATGTACGGCGGGTGCAGTTGCATCCAGAATAGTTGCCCCACAAGAGAGTAGTGAGATTACTATCACTTTTCGGACAGGTAAATATAAGGGAGCAGTATCAAAGACAATACCTGTTGAGTCTAATGACTCTGTCAATCCCGTTGTGTATCTAAAAATAAAAGCTACTATTATGCCTGAAATAAAGTGCTATTTCTTTTATTCCCAAGAGTCCAAAGAATCACAATCCTTACTTAAAGATGTTTTTCCATCTTTTAAGCAGAAATATAATTTGTATATCAAGTTTTTGGACTTGTCTATTCAGGAGAACTATGACCTATTAGCAAAGATTAAGGACAAGTATAAATATAATGGCAATAAGATTCCTGTGATAGTTATTGGCACTCATATCCTTACTGGCAAGAAGGAAATAAAACAGGAATTAGAAAAACTACTCCTTGAGTATAGGCAAACAGGGTGCGAATTCACTACCACAGAAGCCGATACCAGCACTACTAAACAATAATATCTTTTCCGCTTGACATCCAGTTTATAACCACTAAACTATTACTTGTCAAATGTTACAATTCATTCATATATTCTGTGAGTATTTTATTGAAGTCTTGCCTGCCCTACTAATAGGTTTCATATTGAGTGGCTTTATTCACGAATTTATATCTATACAGTGGGTAGAGAAGTATTTAGGAGACAAGGGAATGAAACCTATTTTCCTTGCCACTATTATAGGCACAGTCTTACCTCTATGTTGTGTAGGAGCTCTCCCCGTAGCTTTAAGTTTCTATAAAAAGGGGGCTAAACTCGGTCCTGTGCTTGCTTTTCTAATAGCCACTCCCGCTACTTCGGCTACTGCTCTCTTAGTATCTTGGCGGATACTGGGACCTACATTTACTATATTTATATTCTTTGCCGTTATATTGATGGGGCTAACTATAGGTTTTATAGGCAATACTCTCAAATTTAAATCCCCTTCTATCAGCAATACTGATGTTTGCCCTAAGTGTGCTCACCAACCAGAAAGATGTAACTGTGCCAAGACAAGCACACAAAGAATTAAGTCAATGGGCAAATTCGCATTCCTGGATATGCCGAAAGATATAGGTCCTGAACTCCTATTAGGATTAGCATTAGCAGCTCTCATCTCAGTAATCGTTCCTATTGGCACAATTATAGACACCTATCTTGCAGGGAGATTGGGTTACTTATTTGGCTTAGTATTTGGGCTACTTATGTATATTTGTTCTACGGCAAGCATCCCGCTCGTTGATGCCCTGATTAAACAGGGGCTGAACATAGGGGCAGGCATGGTTATACTATTAGCGGGACCGGTCACCTCTTATACTACTATTCTTGTGATGAAGAAGCAATTTGGAATCAAAATTCTATTATTCTACCTTATAGTTATCAGTCTCCTCTCGCTAATTTTTGGATACATTTTTGAGTTAATACAGTAATTACTACTATCGGGTAGGTTGAAGCCTCTGCTTCAACCTGTCAAAGCTTTGCTTATGGAAAGAGTTGATACTACTATTATAGGGGCTGGTGTTGTAGGGCTATCCATAGCGGCCCAAATTGCCCAGCCATCCAAAGAGGTCTATATCATTGAGCGACACGCTTCTTTCGGACAAGAAACCAGCAGCAGAAATAGTGAAGTCATACATTCGGGCATCTATTATCCTAAAGGGTCTTTGAAAGCTATTACTTGCGTAGAAGGCAATAGGTTGCTCTATGATATTTGTGCTTCTAATAATATACCCCACAAAAGAATAGGCAAACTTATTATTGCTACCAATCTCAACGAAACCCAAATCCTAATGTCACTCCTTCATAGAGCCACTGATAATGGTGTCCAAGACCTCGTTATCCTCAATAAAAAGGAAATGCAAAAAATAGAGCCCAACATCGAAGGTGTTGCTGCCCTGTATTCGCCTAACACGGGTATAATTGACTCCCATTCCCTGATGCTGTACTTTGCTAATAAATCCAAAGCCAATGGCGCAACCTTTATTTATGGAGCCACGGTCATTGGCATTGATTCTTTCCACAAGGAATATAAAATTACCATCATTGATACTGATAAGGAGAGCTTCTCTTTTATATCCAGAGTTGTAATCAACGCCGCTGGCTTGGAGGCCGATACTA
The DNA here is from genome assembly GCA_016208615.1 of Candidatus Stahliibacteriota bacterium. GTDB lineage: Bacteria > Hydrothermota > UBA3073 > JACQXS01 > JACQXS01 > JACQXS01. Next base: position 2,878 of record JACQXS010000113.1, read on the forward strand.
TTGCCAAATTAGTAGGCATAAACACTTATAACCTACTTTATTGTAAAGGTGATTACTTCAAGGTCGGTAATCACAAGAATAAGCTCATCAACCACCTTATTTATCCAGTACCTCATTCCCAAAATGTTGAAGCGAAGCAGAAATCCCGCTATGGCGGGGCAGTTCTCGGTATCCATGCTACTATCAACTTACAAAACGAACTCAGACTTGGCCCTGATGACTATTACATCCCTCGCTCACAATTACAGGGTAGGTTGAAGCCCTCGCTTCAGCAAGATTACTCAGTAGATGCTTCTAAATCTGTTATCTTTTATCACGCCGTCAAACCTTTTCTACCTTTTATAGAAATTCAAGACTTGACACCAGAGCAGTCAGGCATTAGACCAAAACTTCAACCACTATCACAGGGTAGAAGGGGACCCTCGCTCCAACCTGATTTTGATTTTACTGACTTTATTATTCAAGATGAAACACAAAATGGACTACACAATTTTATTAATCTTATAGGCATCGAATCACCAGGACTTACCGCCTCACCCGCCATTGCCAACCTTGTCGCCCATCTACTATCTAATTTTAATTAACTCTTAGCTCCCCTCTTGACTCTTAGACTTCTCTCCTTTCCCCTCTTATAGTAGGGGCGACCCTTACGGTCGCCCTCTATCACTCTTGAATCCTTGAACTTTTAGTGTAGGGTAGAAGGGGCTTTTATGCCCCGTAATTTTTATCAGTTGAACTTTGGCACTTGGATTTTATTTGAACTTTGAGCTTTGACATTTGAACTTTCTTTTGTTACTCCCACTCTATTGTCCCAGGCGGCTTGGAGGTTATATCATACACGACCCTATTTATACCTGGGACTTCTCTCACTATCCTATCTCCTATCCTGCTTAAAACATCCCACTTAAATTCAAACGCTGATGCTGTCATCCCATCCACCGACACT
>JACQXS010000113.1:3865-5052 GCA_016208615.1 Candidatus Stahliibacteriota bacterium
AATGCCTGCCATATCTTATCATATAAACCCGCTTCCCTTATCTCCTGCACATATATCATATCCGCTTCCTGCAACATCTTTACCCGTTCCCTGGTCACTTCGCCCAACACTCGCACTCCCAATCCAGGCCCAGGAAATGGATGCCTCTCTATAATAGCCGCAGGCAGTCCTAATAGCCGACCCACTTTCCTCACCTCATCCTTAAATAAATCTCGCAACGGCTCTATTAGTATAAGGTCCATCTTTTCTGGCAATCCCCCTACATTATGATGCGTCTTGATGGTCGCAGATGGCCCCACCTGTGCCATACTTTCTATCCTATCCGGATACAGTGTCCCTTGTGCCAAATACTTCACGCCTTTTACCTTCACTGCCTCTCGCTCGAACACTTCTATAAACTTATTCCCTATCACCTTACGCTTCTCCTCAGGGTCTGTTATACCTGCAAGTGCCTTAAAAAAGATATCACTCGCTTCCACACACTGGACATTAGGAAATAATTCCTCTATCTCTTCTCGCTCATCCTTTCGCATCAGCCCCGTATCCACAAATATAGGTATGCACCTCCCCCCTATCGCTTTATTTAATAAGCCACAAGTCACCGCCGAATCCACTCCCCCTGATAGCCCCACGATTACTTTATTATACTTCCCTATTTTGACATTTGAACTTTCTTCATTAGGATTTGGGCTTTCTTCATTAGGATTTGGACTTTCTTCATTAGAATTTGGGATTTGGGATTTGGGATTTCCTTCTTTATCCTCTCCCACTAATGCTCTTATCTCCGCCACCTTTTCTTCTATAAAGGATTTTGCACTCCATTCCTTCTTGCAACCACATATATCAAACACAAAATTACTCAATATCTTAGCACCTCCCTCCGTATCCACTACCTCAGGATGAAATTGCAATCCAAACAACCGCTCTCCCTCATCACACATCGCCACTATCTCTATATCTTCTGACTTACCAATTGACTTAAAACCTTCAGGCAATTCTACTACCCTATCCCCATGACTCATCCAACCTATTATTTCTCCTCTCTCCTCTCTCCTCTCTCCTCTGGCATTGGAATTTGATATTTGGGATTTGTTTGATATTTGGGATTTGGAATTTGGGATTTTGAATTTCCTTCAATGGTAGTACCCTAAACAAACTAACTCTCGTATCTAAGAACACCTTCGCCC
>JACQXS010000012.1:0-20020 GCA_016208615.1 Candidatus Stahliibacteriota bacterium
GACCTAAATTTTGTGCCATACAGACAACAGCCGCTATCAAAAGATTAGGGTTGGCTTTTTTAAGACCTTGAAGCTCACTAATCCTGCCGAGTGCCCTATTTTCTGCATTCTCACGCACACTGCAAGTGTTGACTATAATAATATCGGCTGTTTCAAGCGTATTTGTTTCAAGATAGCCAGCGGTTGTTAAAATACTCGCAATAACTCTTGAATCATACTCATTCATCTGACACCCGTAAGTAAGGAGATGAAATTTTCTGCCCATTGCTATGTAATGGTAGCTTAAAATAATTGCTTCGTCAATAAAAAAAGTCCGCTAAAAAATGTCTCTTTTGTCCCCTCCGATAGGAGTCCGAATACTCCATCGGAGTTCTTCGGACCTGAGCGAAGCGAAGAGTCTTATAGAATATTGATTTTATTAGATTCTTCACTTCGTTCAGAATGACAGATTGTACTGATTTATGACTTTTTTAGCAGGCTCTAAAAAAAAGCGTTTGACAATTGGAAGTTAGATACTATAATCATAGTGTGAAAGTAGCCATACTGATTTTAGTTTTCTTATTGGGCTGCCAAACAAAAGAAAAAGACATTCCTGTACAAGCCAATGAAGTAGAACAGATTATAAAGAAGTTTGAACTTACCGAAACTGTCAAAGGGATTACGAATTTTAACTTAAAAGCAGATAAAGCTATGTTATATAGAGATAAGACTATTGTCTATGGAGTGGTGCTTAATTTTTACAAAACTGGCACCCCGTATGCTATGCTTTTTTCAGATAGTGGTATGCTTATTACGGCGACTAATGATATGGAGGCAATGGGAAATGTAAAAGTTATAGGCGAAGAAGGGACAGAACTGGAAACTAAATTGCTCAAATGGGTGAATGCAGAAGGAAAAATAAAAACTATGGATAAGGTGGTTATTACTACTAAGGATAAAAAAAGAATACAAGGCAGCGATTTTGAAAGCGACCCGGGATTAACACATATAAAACTTAAAAAAACTTACGGATATAGCGAGTAACTTATGTCTATAAAATATAGCCAATGATGTATTTACTTTTTTTCTTGCCTATTTATACTGTCTCTGCTGATAGTTCAATTCTTATGGACTCTACTACTTATCTTTATGGGAATGTAAAATTTATTCACGATAGCATACAAATAACATCCAAAACAGGTATTATTACTGTTGATAGGGTTAAGGCATACGATTCAGTCCAAATCTTAAATGGAGAGCTAAAAATAATAACTGATTTTGGTGAATACTTTTGGGACAAAAGAATTGTGCTACACAATGGCTTTACAGCATATAAAAAAGATGAACTCTTAAAAGCAATAGAGGCAAAGTATTTTGAAGATAAGCTATGGCTAACCGACAGCATTAAATATGTCAATACCAAAGAAAACTGGCTCTTATATGGACAAGAAGGGTTTTACGATACTAAAACACGCTTCATAATGATAACCGGAGAGCCCAAATTTGAACTCCTGCAAGATTCAATTGAAATTTTTGGCGATACTATGAAAGTCTATGCTGATACCTTGACAAAAGTAATTCATAATGCTATGATTAAATTAAGCACGACACAATGTTTTGCAGAGAGCTTAATTTATTTACCAAAAACAAGCGAAGCTTGGCTTTATGGGAAGCCGATTATTGTTTCAGAATCCGATAGTCTTAAAGGAGTAAAAATGAAAATCACACTTAAAGAGAGAGAAATTGAACGAGTATTAGTAGAAGGTAATGTTTTGGGTAAGAGATGGAAATTTTAAGAACCGAGCGCCTAAATAAGAGTTACAAAAAGAGAAAGGTAGTGGATAATGTGGCTGTGGAACTTAAAAAGGGTGAGATAGTCGGCTTGCTTGGTCCAAATGGAGCCGGAAAGACTACTACTTTTTATATGATAATGGGATTTATAACCCCAGATTCAGGTAAGGTGTTTTTAGATGATAAAGATATAACTCACCAACCAATGCATATCCGGGCAAGAATGGGGATTGGGTATTTGCCACAAGAGACTTCCATTTTCCGCAAGCTTACTGTTGAGCAGAACATTATGGCAATACTTGAATTAGTTGAACGCAATAGGAAGACACGAAAGGAAATGCTTGAAGGGATACTAAAAATGTTAAGCATAGAGCGGGTAAGAAAACAATTAGGAATTAGACTTTCAGGTGGCGAAAGAAGGAGGGTTGAAATTGGCAGGGCACTTGCTATTAGTCCGTCTTTTTTGTTATTAGATGAGCCATTTACAGGGGTTGACCCGCTGGTGCGCGAAGATATACAAAATATAGTACAGGGCTTAAAGCAGCAAGGAATAGGAGTTCTTATCACTGACCATAATGTCAGAGAGACATTAGAAATTACTGACCGCGCCTACATAATGTATGAAGGTAAAATCTTATTGGCCGGTAAAACAATGGAAATAGTCCAAGACCCAAAAGCAAGAGAATTGTATTTGGGAGAAAAGTTTAGACTATGAAGTTAGAACAAAAATTAGACCTTAGATTAGCACCTATCTTATTGCAACGGCTTAATTTACTTATGCTACCTCAAATAGAACTGCGGCAACTTATTAGGCAAGAGTTGGAGCTAAATCCATTTTTAGAAAAAGAAGATGGAGAAGATGATGAATTGCCATTACCGGAGGAAATAGATGATTGGGATAGGTATCCACAATCTATGTATGAGAAGCCGGAGGAAGAAAGAGATACTCCTTTAATAGCACTAAAACCTACACTTAAAGAGCACTTATTATCACAACTCAGGGTAACAGTAAAGGATGAGAAATTAATAGCCATAGGTGAGTATATTATTTACGAACTTAATGAAGATGGCTACTTACAAATGACCATAGAAGAGATATCTACGGCACTTAACGAAAACAAGGAACTTGTGGAGTCAGTATTAATGCAGGTTCAACAATTTGACCCCGCAGGAGTAGGGGCGAAGAATTTACAGGAATGCTTGGAGCTACAACTTAATTCAATAGAATCTAATCCAAGGGTAGTAAAAATTGCCATTCGTATTATCAGGGATTTTTTTGACGACTTTATTGCCAAAGATTACGAAAAGATAAAAAATAGATTACAGATTACAGATATAGAGTTTGTATCCGCCATAAAATGTATTAAGCTGTGTAGGGCAAAGCCGGGTAAAATATGGGAGGGTGAGCCCAAATACATATTACCTGAAATTGTAGTAGAGTATGAGGGAGATAAATTAGTTGTCTCGCTCACTAATGATTGGATACCAAAGATTCGGCTTTCTGCTTCATATAAAGAGCTGTTGCGGGATGCAGGAACTCTTACTGCTGAAGAAAAGTCATATTTGAGGAAAAAGTTAAATGATGCCAAATTATTATTAGAAGGAATAGAAAAGAGACGCGAAACTATCACAGCTATTGCAGAACATATTGTAGAAAATGAAGCTGACTTCTTAACTAATAAAGACCGCTCGCTCAATCTTCTTACATTAGAAGAGGTAGCACAAGTAATAGATAGGAATCCGTCAACAGTATCAAGAGCTATAAAAGATAAATGGCTTCAAACGCCGAGAGGTGCTTTTAAGATGAAAATGTTCTTCTCGGGCGGTAAGCTAAAAGAATATACAGATATAAAGCAGAGAATAAAAGAATTGGTGAATAATGAAGATAAGTCCGCACCTATAAGCGATATAAAGATAGCAGAACTAATGGAAAAAGAAGGTATTAAAGTGGCACGCACTACGGTCATAAAATATAGAACCCAACTTGACATACCAACCGCCAAAGAAAGAAGAGTATAACCACGGCACGCCAAGTACACCCACAATAACAGGTAATTTAGTCGCAAAATTATCAAACCATATATCAAACTCCGCATCACTCTTAGGTATAAAATCTGCTATCTTAACCTCCTTATATTTTATATGAATGACGACTTTTTATATGAATGACGGCTTTTTTTATGGGGATATCGCGTTATCCCTTAGAAACCTCGCGTCATCCCTTTCTCTCTCGCCGATAGAGAACTCTCTCTCACCGATAGAGACATCCCTCTTACCGATAGAGAACTCTCTCTCGCCGATAGAGACATCCCTCTTACCGATAGAGAACTCCCTCTCACCGATAGAGAACTCCCTCTTACCGATAGAGAACTCCCTCTTACCGATAGAGAACTCTCTCTCGCATCGATAGAGACATCCCATTTCCCGATAGAGAACTCCGTATTCCCGATACTCCTTTGTATATTGCCGATGTTCCTTTCCATATTATCAATATCAGGGATGTAGGGGCGAGGTGACCTCGCCCCTACCATAAGACCTACTTTAATATTGTCAGCTTCTCCGTCACCTTGTATCCCCCTGTATCTAATTTAATGAAATAAGTTCCCGCTTGTAGGGGCGAACCTATGTGTTCGCCCTTTGTTTTTAGGCAGACACACGGGTCTACCCCTACATTAACCTCATAATTGCCCGCTTCCTGTACCCCTGAATAAATAGTCCTCACAAGCCTGCCCGTTATATCATAAATCCCCAAATTCACACTACCTTTGACCGCTAACTGATACCCGATAACCGCAGACCCAAAAGTTGGATTCGGAAATATCTCTAATTTTGCATTTTGCATTTTGCACTTTGCATTTTCTTCTTCCACTCCCACATCAGAAATCCTTATCAGCCAGACATCACACACGCAAGGTATACCATTGACTATTGACCATAGCCGATAGTATCCTTCCAAAGCATCTACGGGGGGATGAATATTTGTATGCGTTTCGCTCCACCCTGAACTCAATGGCATATACAGAATATCCCCTCCTCCATTACCCTGAAAATTACCCCCTCCTACGCGTACAAGCGATACTATAGGATGGTCCGAAGATACTATGTGACAATGGTTACCACCATCGGCTTCTGAAACGCCCCTGAAAAGCTCGCCTTCTATATGCATACTATCAGAGACAAGGGTCATTGCCTGATGATTCTTTATCTTAGACTGCCATTCCGTTAGATAGCCGAGCCCAATATCGTATCTTTCTATAGAATTAAGCAGTTGCCCATTATTTTCTCCGCCTATGGCAAGGATATATGGTTTGTCCCCAGGGATGAGGACAGACGAATGATAGCCACGGGCATCTGTTAATGAGTCAGTAACCTTCCATTTATTTGTGGCAGGGTCCCAGATTTCGCAAGACGATAGACAACCACTCCCATCATAACCCCCTGCTATAAGAACAAGCCCCGAATATAGGAGTGTTGAATTATGCAGAAATCGCGCCTTATTTAAGCTTACGCCCACGCTCCAATTCCCAGTTGCAGGGTCATAGAGTTCACAGCTTGACAATTGACCAGCAGTTCCCTTACCTCCTATAACAAGCACTTTGCCAGATTGCAGAAGTACAGCGGTATGCAAATACCTACCAGTATTCAGGTTGCCCGTAGTTGCCCAATTCCCCGTACTCGGATTCCAGAGCTCGCAGGAGTTAAGTATCCCTCCGGAGCCCACACCCCCAATAACAAGCACTTTACCATTCAAGAGGATGACTGAGTTATGGCAAGTCCTGGCAGTGTTCAGCGGTCCTGTATTATTCCAATTGCCTCCGCTGTATATTTCACAACCGGCGATATAATTTCCTGAAATATCTACTCCACCTGTTATAAGTATATCTCCTCCATTCTGTAATAAAGTAGCGGTATGGTCAAATCTATACTCATTCATCTCGCCCGTTGGTGTCCACACCTCTGTTGATGCATCATAAAGTTCACAAGATTTAAGTGACCCACCTGAATTCCTGCCCCCTGCAACAAACACTTCTCCAGAGCCAAGCAAAACTGCTGTATGATGAGTTCTTGCTATATTTAAGTCCCCAGTAGATGACACTCTATTATCCGCATAATTATATAGTTCACAAGATTTTAAAGCTCCTGTTGTGTTCTCTCCGCCAACTATAAGTACATTAGTAGAGCAGTTAGTAGTATGGATTATAGGAAGCGGAGTCACAGTATGAGCTTCCCGTTTAGTGTTGATGCAGGAGATGCTCTCCCACTTCCCTTCTGATTCATCATATATCTCGCACACATTGGAATATCCACCAGCTGCTAATACTTTTCCTGTGTGTAGAACTGCCACTGAGAAATGGTCAGGCGAATAGGTCATACTACTGACCGTACTCCATAGCCCTGTGGCAGGATTATAGGATTCACTTGTGGAGCCACTACCACCTACTATCAATGCCTTACCTGATGGTAGAAGCGCCATTGACGCTACATATCTTTGACTATTTAGATTACCTGTATAGGACCACGCACCTGAATTTATATCATAAACTTCACTCTGTAAACTTGTTCCTCCACTTGCAACTAATACTTTGTTCCATGGTGGGGGAAGAAGCACTCCAACAAACTTACTTCTGTATATCTGCATAGAACTGGTGGAACTCCATTGTCCTAACCCGGGATCGTAAAGTTCACATGTTATGCCTTCCCCTATTATCATCACCTTTCCCGTGGGAAGCAATACTTCTACTCCTGATGTATGGCTTGTAATAGCAGACCCAGTAGTTGTCGCTACATCAGTTGCATAATCATAGAGACGGCAACTTTGACCATCAGACATTAAGAGTGCCTTTCCATTCTTAAGTAATGTAGCACAATAACAATCATTCCACCACACAGATATTGCTGAATTGGTCCAACTATTAGTAAGAGGATTGTAAATCTTTACTCCACTCCCTGTGAAATATAATACTTTGCCATTTGGAAGAAGCATAGCCATAGTGTGCATAGTACTTGACACAGATATTGAACTGCGAACCCAAGTCCCGGTTGCAGGATTAAAGATTTCGTAGCCACTGGGATCACCAGCCCCTCCCAATACCATTACCCTGCCATCTGTTAAAACTGCTCCTTCATAACCATTTCTACTATTACTGAGACTTCCCGTAACATTCCATTGTGCTCCATATAATAGTCCCCAAAAAGCAGAAAACACTGCGAAAAATACCCAAAGCTCTAAAAAATGTTTTTTGCTCATCCTTATAGTATCTATAAATAATTCTGACAACTTCTCAACAATTACAATCCCATAATTGATTTTTTGCACAAACACTTCCTTGTTAAATATATTATATTTTATCTTATTTGTCAATAGCTTTCTTATCGTAAAAATTTCGCCATTTGCATAATTTGGAATGTTTAGCATTTGTAATCGTTAGTCAATGCTCGTCAATAAAAAAACTATAAATTTAACAGAGCCGAAAATAAAAAGCCCTCGTGATTACTCAAGAGGACTTATAAATTTACACTAATCCAAAATTTATCGCATCAAAATTAGTTTCTTTACCTCTTTGTAGTCGCCAGTTGAGGCGGAGCCGAAATCCCGATTTATCGGGACAGCTTCTAATTTTGCAAAATAGATGCCAGCCGTTAATCCTTTTGCATTAAAGCCAACACTATAATATCCAGTTTCTTTCTCTTCATTCACTAATGTCCTTACTATTCTTCCAGTCACATCATAGATATTTAATGAGATCTTGCTTTTAGCAGGTAGATGATATCTAATAGATGTAGACTGGATAAATGGATTCGGATATATCTCTAAGTTTGGATTTTGGATTTGGGATTTTGAATTTGAACTTTCTTCCACCCCTGCACACGAATACTTAATTGTCGTATAGTCATAATCAGTGCCTAAACCTTCGCTCTCCCCCGTCACATAGATATAGTCAGAACCATCAACTGTAATTGCATATGCATAATCATTGCCATTACCCGGGCCATTATATCTTGCTACCCATTGCTCAATACCTGAAGAATTATACTTGACTGTTGCATAGTCAGTACCAGTGGCTAAACCATAACTACTTCCTGTCACATAGATATTGCCTAATCCATCAATTGCAATTGCCTTTCCCTCATCATAGCCATCAACCGGTCCGTTATATCTTGCTACCCATTGCTCAATACCTGAGGAATTATACTTGACTGTCGCATAGTCACAATCAGTAACTGAATCCGCACTATATCCTGTCACATAAATATTGCCTGCGGAATCAACTGCAATTGCACTTGCCCAATCAGTACCATTGGCTGAGCCATTATATCTTGCTACCAACTGCGAGTCACCCGAAGAAGCATACTTGATTGTCATAAAGTCCCAATTACTGGTATATGGGTCTCCACTACTTCCTGTAAGAAGCATACTTGATTGTCATAAAGTCCCAATTACTGGTATATGGGTCTCCACTACTTCCTGTCACATAGATATTGCCTAATCCATCAATTGCAATCGCAATTGCATAATCATAGTCATTGGTAATATATCTTTTGACCCATTGCTCAACACCCGAAGAATCATACTTAGTTGTCGCACAGTCCCACCAAGTGCCTGACCCCGTACTATATCCTGTCACATAGACATTTTGACTGCCATCAACTGCAATTGCATTTGCATAATCATTGTCATTGGCTGGACCATTATATCTTGCTACCCACAACGAGTTGCCTAAAGAATTATACTTCGATGTCGCATAATCGTAACAGAGGTTTGAATCCATACTCCCTCCTGTTACATAGACATAACTCCTATTGACTGCAACTGCACTTACCTCATCATAGCTATTGTCCGGCCCATTATATCTTGCTACCCACAACGAGTCACCTGAAGAGTTATACTTAACTGTGGCATAGTCGTTAAAACTGCCCGACCCCCAACTCGTTCCTGTCACATAGATATTGCCACTTCCATCAACTGCAATTGCACTTGCATAATCATAGTCATTGGCTGGACCATTATATCTTGTTACCCATATCTGACCAAAAATTGGCACAGACAACTCCAAAGTGCTGATGAGCACTCCAGCCATTGTCAAAATAAATACTCTACTCATCTTCTCCCCCTTTCTTTTGCACAATTTGAAATCGTCCCTATATTAACTAATTACCAAATTGGGTGAAACATGGCCGCAGATACTTTCGCTCAAAAGATTATTCCTTTATAGGCACCGATTTGTCAGCGACCCCTACGACCCTTATTTGCCTTCCCTGGAGTCGGAGTAGAGAAAAACTGCCAACTATTCTTTCCATCAGGATAATGACCATATGAAGTATCTCTCTGTTGTGTGTTGAAACTTATTGAATCTATGAGAAGAAGTCCCTGGACCTCTCTATCGTATAGCCCCAACTCTTCGCCATTACTTGCATTTAATTTGAAATTTGTATGCAAAGGGCCTTCTGTCACTTCATTATCTGCCCAGAAAAGTAAGAAACCACCAGCAGGAATAACGGTATCGGGAATTATCCATCTTGCACATTGAGTAAAATTATCGGTTAGATACATTCCACCAAGGTTCACATCTATCTCCCCTGCATTATATAATTCAATCCAATCTTCGTAATCTCCTTGTTCATCAGCATTTACAGACCTATTGGATGCCAGAAATTCATTTATGAAAAGGATGCCCTTTAATGGCGACTCCTCTGCTCCTGCAGGATTATCTCTACACCCTCCAACGGTTATTAAAATACTAATTACAAATAATCTTATGGTTCTGCACATAATCACCTCCTCCTATTCTAAAATCTTACCTGTGCCTGTATTACAAATATATGATAAGTTTCTTGCTCTGGTGAAATATTGGTTACTAAATTCGCTTGCAAGCGTGCGTTTTTGTGAAAATACCAATTCAAACCGTATGTAAATACACTATGATAATCGCCCGTTTCTTTTGAATCTGGATACAGTCTCTCAGCTTTAACCGCAGGCTCAAAACGGCCAACCCGATATAACCCAACCAGATAATACCCCAGCATTGTTTTGTCTGGCTCAGTATTTCCCGAGAGTATTTCGCCCTCAACAGTCGCTCCCCATTTTTGATATGAAAAATCTCCGCCATGTGCCACTATTACCTCACCAGTAAGAGAATCGTTCCTCTGCGTTGAATTTATTCCAACTGTTAAGTCCTTCACCGGAACAAGAGTTATTCTTTCGACAAATTGTTTGGAATTATTATAGTCACCGTCTATCCTGTCGCCACTCCCATTAAATACACCAAAGCCATATGAAAACCTGTCTTTCAAATCCCCAGTGACCGAGCAACCTATATCCCTTCCTAAATACCCATAATCACCGAAGATATCATTTACTTCTCCACGGTCAACTACTAATAGTTCGTTGCAAGAACGCATTTCTTCTCGGCTAAAAGGCATCTTAGTTTGACCTACTACAAAGTTAAGAAGACGATTCACTCTGTATTCAAAATAAACATCCTTAACTGTGAATTTGGCTTTACCACAATCTATTTCTATAGTTGCCAGAAGATTATCTGAAATGGCACTTCTGAACTTAATACATGCTCTTCGCAGTTGAAACTCATTATTAGGTACTACCTTTTCTTGAAAATCATATTTCCACAGAACATGAACATATCCTTCTATGGCACTGCTTTGGGGCCTACTCTTCTTCTCTCCAAAAGCAATATCAACACAAAAAACTATCAATAAAAAGGGTATCGCGGGTCCCTTGACCCGCCGCCAAAGTCCTCTGATTGCTTTGTACCCCTTAAAAATGCTCTTCATCAAAAAACAAATTCGCATATTGAACTCCAGAAATTTTACGCAATTCATTCACAAAAGCTTGACTTTTATTTATGTCCTTTAATTTAACATAGTAAGATAATTCAAGCAAACCTGCCTCATTTATAGACTTTACATTAATTATCTGCTGCTTCTCGCAATGCTTATCAAGAACAACTTGATAGGGAGGATTTTTATCATCGCTTGTTGGAGCGGAGCGGAAATCCCGATTGTCCCGATTGCCCCGCTCCGGCGGTGGCTCCATCGGTGGCTCTTGCGGGGATAGAAAGTTAAATTGAAGTAAGTATTCTTCTCGGTTAGGAATGGAAAGGGTTGATTTAGAAAAAGCATAAATAACTAACCCGATAAAAAAAGTTCCGGTAAAAGCAATTCCATAGAGCCCAACGCCAGCTGCCATTCCCATTGCTAATGCAAAAAAGAGATAGATTATATCCTGTACACTTTTAACAGCTGTTCTGAAACGAATTATAGACATCGCTCCAACAAGTCCAAAGGCACGGGCCAAGTTATTACCTATTACCATTATTACTACTGCGGTAATCATAGACAACAACACAATGCCGTTGACAAAAGTGATGGAATACCCGGGGCCACGATAAGTGCGACGATATACCCATGATATTAAATAGCCGCAGATAAATGCTATTACTATATTCAGAATAATTTCTAACCCAGAGAGTGCCGGAAATAAATTAAGATTTTGAAGTTGTTCAAACATATTTATACCTCCTCTTTTTTACAAAAACTTAACTAAACGAAATATATGCTATGCTACGGGCAAACTTATTTGCCACTCTACAGGAATCTATGCAAATCGTGTATTTGGAAAGAGATAATCTCTGCAATTGGTACCTTGTTATTATTGATTTTATCCATAATGGTAAGCAACTTCTGTAAAATTTAACCTCAAAAATGAAGTGATGCGCTAAGGCATATTTTACATCTTCATTTATGTAAAGCAAATCGAGTGACGGGTATAGCAAGCTGCGAATATTCTTGTCAAATGTAATACGCAAAGACGGGTCAAATTTGCTATAGAAAGCCTCCCTTTCATAGATAACCAGAACGGTCGGTAATAGCTTTTTGCTGTAATAATTATACAAAAAACGCCTCGCATCTTTATCCTCTTTGCTGTTTTCCTCAAACGGAATTCTTATGTAGGGATTTGATTCTTGCCCCGCTTTGGCGGAGGTATCAAATCCGCAAACCGAAAATAGTGACCTCACTTGATTCCACTTGAGCGGAGCCCTATTCTTTTCAATAAAATCCTCGTACTTCCTTTTTATCTCTAAAAATACAATACCGTTTTCTTCACACGAATTATAACCCCGTATCCGGAATTTCTTCTTTACCTTAAAACCTTCTATCTTTTCATCATAGCAATCAAATGTCTTTGTATCATAATAGACACTTCTTACAGTATATTGTTTCTCTTTCTGAGTTTCTGAAAATTTATCAAGCTGAACATACGGGGCCATTTCATTGCGAATGTCATCTATTAATTCTTTTGGAACTAAGTATTTATACTCTCTTCTTCCACTAAAAGTTATCATCCTACAAAGCTTATCTATCTCACTATGATTAGTTTCTTCGTCTCCCTGTAATTTGGAGCGTAGCAGGAATCCCGCCTTGGCGGGGCACCAGCTACAAGTTTTACAAAATAAATCCCAGTTGTCAAGTAATTTGCATCAAAGTTGACACTATAACTACCGGCCTTCTTCTCTCCATTTACTAATGTTTTTACTATCCTGCCGGTGATGTCATAAATCTTTAGTGATACTGTGGTTTCAGATGGTAGTTGATAGTTAATAGTTGTTCGCTGAGTAAATGGATTTGGATATACTTCTAACTTTACACTTTTAACTTTTAACTTTTCACCCTCCTCAACACTGAAATAATCCCATCCATATCTAAATGCATTCGTTGTTTGACCACCTATACTATAACTCCAGTCAATTGCTCCCGATGATGTAACTTCCCACAATTTTCCGTTATCCGTTGCTTCAACAATAAGCGTATTCCCATTCGGCAAACGCTGCGCCCCAGCAAGGTGCTGACTATAAAATGTTCCGGGGTCCGAATAAATCCATACAGGCTCCGCAGGCCCAAATGCAGAATCTGGTGCTATGTAATAGTTGTAACCATTAAGCGGAGGAACAATTTCCTCAACAATAGAATAATCATTTGAAGTTCCTGTACGGTCCCCATTATTAAAAGCAAGTATATTCCCCTCACCTGGCAGTCCAGGGTCAATCCAGTTCACTCCATGAATAACATAAAAATGTTGGTCAGAGGAATCTCCCCTATTATATACCCGGGGATTACCCCACCGATAAAGGAAATCACCACCCATACCACTATTCCCACCAGTATGGCTCGCCGCTTCAGAGGTAGTAGTGCTGTGGTCAATTATGTAAAGTTCGCTTATGGTATGAGAACTGAAAACAATTTGGTCAAGTGCCTCATTATAATCTACAAAATTTGCATGTATCCAATCTCCATTACCCGGAGGCAGAGTACCATAATTTATATCCAGTAATTCAGGGTGCTCAGCCACTACACCATAATTAGGTTTTAAAGGGTCAACATCCTGAATCAAATGGTCCCACGAATGCCATTCCCAAACAATATTTCCTTCAGTTGCTCCAACGGGTTCTACTTCTACAATCTTTTCTGGCCACATCTCCCCACTTATTGATTGACGACCCATCGCCTGAGCTTCGGCTTGAGTTTTACGCTCCCAGCAAATTACTAAGACATTGCCGTTGGGCATTGGGCATATATCATGATGCGGCTGGTAGTTCTGGCCATAATATTCATAATCCCACAGAACAGTGCCACCCCAAGTAATTCGTTGAATCCTGCCAAATTCGGCTGCGCCATTCATAGGAGTACCAGCAACCTCGGATGGGCGTAATAATGTACTATCCGGAAGTAAATATACGGGAGTTACCGTAGGCTCAGCACACTGCCAGGTATTCACTGTGCTTCCGTTTATATCAATTAGCTTGGGGCGTGTGCTGCCACCACGATTAAATAATGTCCACCCTTCATAAGGTGGTTTTTCAGCCATTACTGACCAGCTCAAACTAATCAAAATCAAGCAACCTATAGTCCTTATCTTCATTTTTCCCTCCTTCACATCATCTAAACTCTCTACCCTCTCTCGCCAGAATTAGTTTCCTTGTAGCTTTATACTTACCGGCTACAAGTTTTACAAAATAAATCCCAGTTGTCAAGTAATTTGCATCAAAGTTGACACTATAACTCCCAGCATTCTTCTCTCCATTTACTAATGTTTTAACTGTCCTCCCAGTAATGTCATAAATCTTTAATGAGACTTCGGTCTTAACGGGTAGGTGATATTTGATAGTTGTAGAGTGGGCAAAAGGATTCGGAAAATTTTGTTCCAGGGCAAATTGTTTCGGCAGGTGAGATGGACCGTCTTCAATGCCAAAACCACTGTCATTTTCTGCTGCAAAGGTAGGGGGCATTTGAATGAATAGTCCTGTTCCATTGGGATAGCGTCCTGTACTGATATCAGCAGTTTGTTGTCCAAAAACTACTCCATTAACTATTATCTGACTTGGATTAGATAATATTATTTCTTCGCCATAGCCGGATAATTTAAAGTTAGCATGCAAGCCGGTTTCCATTGTATCATTATCTGCCCAAATGATTAAATAGCCATTAGCAGGGATGGAGATATTAGGAAAAGACCATTTAGTTAAATCCTTTTCATTATCTGTCAAGTAGTACCCATTTAAAGAAATTGGGCTGCTTGAATTATTATACAATTCAATCCAGTCATCATATTCCCCATTCTGGTCAGGCACAGTTGTAGTATTTATAGCCAAGAACTCATTGATTACTAAATCAGCAGTAACCGGAAGCATATAGAATTCGTATTCCGCGCGCTCAGGCGAAAACATTCCTGCAGTATCATTTTCCGCATAGATGTAATAATTGCCATCACTTGCACCGACCAGAATTGAGACCCCATAAACACCATCACCAGCAGCTCCATCACTGTGGTTGCCATCGTCAAACATTTGAAGCTTTTCAAACTTCTCTGCAATGCTTTGCTTGTAGCCAAGCATAACTAAATTGGCATCCTCTACTTTCGCAGAGAAGCATACATTAGAGCTTGGAGGTACATTTGTCGGCAAATATGAAACATTTGAGATTACCGGAGCGGCTCCCTGGAACGCAGAATGATTGATAAGATAAGCAATTCTGGCATCCATTAGTTGAGTAAGTCCTACAATTGACTGAGGGCCGAAACCTGCTGAATTATAGATATTATTTAGAAAATCACTGTAGGTATAAAATTTATTTGGGTCTGCCTGCACATCCGCATCTATAATGGACTGAATTTCTAATGCTCTATCCCTGTACCAGTTATTGGAGAAATTTTCTGCAATCATAGTTTTCATATGAGCAAGATACCTTTTTTTGTAGGTAGAGTCAGAGAGTATTTTGTTAATAATAGGATAGTTTGAGTTAGAGATATTTAGAAAAGGGCTCAACTGCTGCATTTGCGTTACATTTAATGGTCCAACTCCTATTAGCATAGTAAAACCGCCAAAATTTTCATTCAAATCCCATATAATGGGATTGAATTGCCCTGAACCATCCTTATACAAATAGAAATTATGCCCAAAGTTAATCGGAGCATCCAGATTGACCATCAGAATATCAAAAGCCAACAGCCACAAATGCCTGTCAACATCCAAAACTTGTTCCACAGAAGTAGGAGTATTATTAAAGATGTCTAAAAATTCAATTAAATCACTCCAACCGGAATCTGACCTCAATGCGTAGTAATCATAATAACTTACAGAGTCCGGTCCAAGGTAGCCCCAAACTACAACCGGATTGGAGGGTGTGTCATCTGTTAGCTCGCCCTCGAAAAATGCATTGCCATTGCTATAAAAATGATTTCCCAGAAAGAATTTATCTACGCATTGATCACTGGTATAAAGACCGATTAAATCTCCATTGATATAGACATTGATAAAATTTGCCCTGCCAGCACACATATATTTTCTGGCTATTTCATAACTAAGAACTTCTCTAACAAAGCTCGGGTCTTTATAAACATTGGCCAGTTTTAGGGTGCCGTAGTCGTCAATTTTCTGGCCCTCAAGGAGATAATCTAATTTGATACTTAAGGGATTTTTGATTCGGTTTGGATTATAAGAACTGCTCCCTTTGTACCTTACCCCTACACTATCAAATTGCACTCCATTTATCACAGCAGTACCAACTAACCGCTCCTCATCACCGACAGCATATAAACTATCTAATATTTCATCCCAATTCGGTTGAGAGAAAAAGAGCTCTATAGTATTTATTTTGTTAATATCATAAAAATCCTGACCTAACGCATTAATTGGAAATATAATTAGCAAAATCAGCGTAATTTGTTTTAATTTTTGCATCTTTGGCATACTCTAATATATTAGACAGAAATTTTCACAAAAACTTGCGGTCAAATTACCTTTTTCTATATAATATAAACAATTAAGTCTCTCAAGTTAATATACTCTAAAAACCTGATTCTGTCAACTTTTTTTTCAAAAATCCCACATTAGAGCTAAATTATTCACTCTATCTCACCCCGATAGAGCCACCACTGGAGCGAGGCACCAATTACAAGCTTTGCAAAATAGATACCAGCCGTTAAGTGATTTGCATCAAAGCTAACACTATAACTCCCGGCATTCTTCTCTCCATTTACTAATGTTTTTACTATCCTGCCAGTGATGTCATAAATCTTTAATGAGACTCTACTCTTGGTTGGTAGCTGATAGCTAATAATTGTTAGGTTGGTAAATGGATAAAGAAATGAGGATTTTATCCCTTCCCTTTGAGTAAGAAGAAGGTTACACTATTATCAACAAAGTATTCAATAAAATAAGTTTTTGGGGATATTCCTGAATTAAGTATAAATTATGACCTATACTCTATATAACTTTCTTGGCTGCTTCAAATTCAATTGATGTTAAATTACGAGTGAAGTTGTCAACTATAAAGTCTCTTTAAGGAATAATAGTTACTACTTTTCTGCCTTGTCTGCTATACTTAAATTGCACCACTCCATCGGTTTTGGCAAATAGGGTATCGTCGCCACCTCGTCCCACATTAAGGCCTGGAAAAATCTTAGTCCCACGCTGACGCATTATAATTGTACCCGCCGAGACACGCTCACCCCCATATCTTTTGACACCCAAATGCTTAGGGTTACTATCTCTACCATTTTTTGCTCCTGTTCCTTTTTTTCTTGCCATCATTACCTCCTATGATAAGTGTTAAGTATTTTAATGTTTCTTTTTAGCTTGTCAAATGTTTTTTGCGTTTTGGGACAGAAAAACTTGACAACCCGTGTAAATACAGATAAATAAAATCTACTCAATAGGAGGGAAGATGGAAAAGATTAATTTCAAAGAATATAGTTTAAAGGGTATATGGGAGCCATATGAAGTAGCCTTTGTAGATGGTACTGCTTTGCGGATGGCTAAACTCAAAGGTGCCTACAAGTGGCATACGCACAAGAAAGAGGATGAGTTTTTTCTGGTAGTTAAGGGTAAGGTTAAGATAGATACTGAACAAGGGACTTTGGAGTTAAATGAATGGGAGGGCTGTCTGGTTAAAAAAGGGCTGCGTCATCGGTCTCGTGCAGAAGAAGAGGCAACCGTGTTGTTGATTGAGCCGGCAAAGACTAAAACTATAGGCGAATAGATAGTTAGACATATGTTCAAATGTCAAAGCTCAAAGTTCAAAATGAAATCCAAATGACAAAAGATTTGTTAGATTAGTGATAGCAATTATCTATAATATATTTAACCGCATTCTTAAAGATATTTAAGCCATCCGGGTCGTGTTTTGTATGATATTTTAGCTTATTCCAATTTGGGTGCTGAGTAGCAAATATAAATCTTTCCGGATGTGGCATAAGACCAAATATTCTACCCGTAGGATCGCATATTCCTGCAATCCCTGAAATAGAGCCATTGGGATTATAGCCCTTATAGGTAAGAGCAACCTGCCTTTTAGATATAAGTTCAGTGATAATGGACTTTGGAGCTATAAACCTACCCTCTGCATGGGCAATAGGTAAAAAAAGTTCTGTAATTCCTTGCGTAAAGACACAAGGACTATTTTCAACCGTAAGATTAATCCACTCACACTGGAATACTCCGGAGATATTATTAGTCAGCGTGACTACTTGCTTGCTTATCTTACCTTTTGGCAATAACCCAAATTTAACCAGTATTTGGAAGCCATTACAAATACCGAGGACTAATTTCTTATTCTCTACAAATTTATTGACCTCTTCCGCAATCCTATATTTTATTTCATTAGCCAATATTTTACCCGCTGATATATCATCCCCGTATGTGAAGCCGCCGGGCAAAACAAGTATATCATATTGATGGAGTATTTTTTTATCCGCTATTAGTTGATTTATATGCAGCAAATCTACTTCTGCACCGACCATCTCAAACGCTGCCTTGGTCTCCATATCACAATTAGTGCCAGCGGTACGAAGAATTAAGACCTGTACTTTTTTCTCAATCATTTGCATGAATGTGCAGAGTTAAAATTTACTTGTATTTTCCAATGATTAGAAGTAGAGGATTTATAGATATCGGCATCGCTCGCTATGTCAATTTGTAAAGGACCAAAAATGACTCCGCAACCGTAAGTTCTTCCCTTTTGTGCACCCTTTTTTAAATAGCCTACTCTCAATGAAAACTTGTCCTTAAATGTAATTTCACTTCCCCCACTATACCAATTCTCGTGTTGTTCGTCCACTAAATCTCTAACTAAGTCAGCTGAAAATTTTAAGTCTGTAATAAAGTGAGGTAGCCGTTTCTTAAATAATGGCATAGCATTAAAGCCAACTCCTGCACGAATAAGAGAGGGAATTGGGTAATAAGTTCCGTTCTCAATATAACATAATCCTGCAGAGCCCAAGTTTTGGGATGAGACTCCAACAGATAACCCCGGGATAGAAGTTTTATAAAGCATCCCCCAATCAAAGGCAAAAGTCTCAGCATCTCCTCCGTGTTCATGTAAAAACTGCCAATAGGCCCAGTCAGGTACTAAAAAGCTATAAATATATTTCAAAGATACACCTATTCCCAAGTTTTTGGTAATCTCTTCTCCGTAAGAAAGAATTATTGCATAATCGTAAGATTCCCATCTCCCAATTTCATTACCATTCTCATCCGTAGCTACTGTCTCCCCTGCATTGAAATAGCTACATCCAATTCCAAGACTTATTCTTCCAATAGGCAAAGGAACAATCCCTCCGGTGTATATGTATTTCATCCCCGGCCATAGTTCTGGTAGCCATGGTGAATACATAAATCCGGCATTCACATTTTTACAGAAGGCAAGTCCCGCTGGATTATAATAGACTGCAGTAAAATCATCCGCAACCCCAGTAAATGCAGAACCCATTGCCACTTGCCTTGCACCCGGAGATATTATAAGAAAAAACTCACCCGCTTCACTAAAAGAGCTAATCATTAAAAGTAAAAAATAAATCATTGTGCCTCCATCTTTCGTAAATTATGATTGCAAGCGATTCAAATTTTTATACCTGTTGCCCAAGCAAATTTAAGTTCTTCTATATTAGCTTTTGCAACTATTTCACCATTTAAGCCAAATATTTCTAACTCCTTGTTAGCCATAGATATTCCAACCTTACTAACCTCACATCCCTGCATTAGTTTTTCAAATTTATCTTCCTTTCCACTTGTTACTTCAATAATAAATCTTGTATTGGATTCAGAGAAAAGTAGCCAATCATCTCTTAGTTGGTTATCGGTTATCGGTGTGAGGGTTTCGGTGGGCAGTTTATTAAGTGAAATCTGCATCCCTAATCCGCCGGCAAAACACATTTCCGCTATGGCTACTCCTATTCCGCCTTCTGAACAATCATGGCAAGCAAGGACAAGTCCAGTTTTGATTGCTTTATGAAGAGATTTAAGCATCTGTGGTTGTGGTCTAACCTTTGGAACTAAATTTCCTGTACAGCCTTGTATCTCATAATAATGCGACCCACCGAGTTCATTGAATGTTTTGCCTAAGACATATATTGAATTGCCGGGTGACTTCAAATCCATAGTTACAGTTTTATTTACATCCTCTATGCACCCGATAGCTGAAATCAATAGCGTAGGAGGAATTGGGATTGAATGTTGCCCTACCCTGTATTCATTATTTAGCGAATCTTTGCCTGATATAAAAGGTGTTCTATATGCACTTGCTGCCATACAGCAGCCTTGGACTGCTCTTACCATCTGTCCTAATACTTCTGGTTTATCCGGGTTGCCAAATGAGAAATTATCAAGCAAAGCTATTCTTTCCGGGTCTGCTCCTACTGCTACTGCATTGCGTATAGCTTCATCAACCGCAGATGCCGCCA
>JACQXS010000012.1:20107-21026 GCA_016208615.1 Candidatus Stahliibacteriota bacterium
CCATATTTTGGGTTAAGTCCACAAGCTACAACTACTCCGCTATCTGAAGTCAATACAGGTCTGACAACACAGGCATCGCTTGGACCATTAAATCCGCAGAGTGGCTTAATAACCGAGCCTCCCTGTACTTCGTGGTCATATTGCCGTATAACCCATTCTTTGCTACAAACATTGAGACTACTTAAAATTTTAAGTAAGTAGGGGGTTAAGTCTTGGCTTGGTTCATTAATATCGTTAGGTTCGTTAATATCGTTAGGTTCGTCCCATTGAGCATATTTTTTAGATAAAGGGATTCCATTGTGTAAAAAGTCCATATCCAGTTCACCTACCGTGATTCCATTATAGCATAAAGTTAGCCTTTTCTCTCGCGTAACTTCTCCTATAACCGTAGCTTCTACCTCTTCTGATTTACAAAGTCCAAGTACTTTGTTTATATTCTTTAGTGGGACAAAAATTATCATCCTTTCTTGTGCCTCTGAAATCCATACTTCACGATAAGTGAGCCCCTCATACTTAATAGGCACCTTATCTAAATCAACTATAGCTCCAAAAGGACGGGCAAGCTCGCCGATAGCAGATGAAAGTCCACCGCCACCACAATCTGTTATAGTACGATATAGATTTAGGTCTCTTAATTGCAACAGCACATCGGTAACCTTTTTCTCTGTTATAGGGTTGCCTATTTGGACTGCCTGAGATGATATAGTTTCTGATTCTTCGGTAAGCTCGCAAGAGGCAAAAGTAACTCCATGAATCCCATCTCTCCCTGTTCTACCTCCAATAAGCACAATTAAGTCCCCCGGTATGGTTTCTTTTTCACACTTATCGCAAGGAATTAGCCCTACATTCCCACAATAGACTACTGGATTGCCAATATACCCTGTGTCAAACAATACCGCTCCATTTGCAGTAGGGATGC
>JACQXS010000107.1 GCA_016208615.1 Candidatus Stahliibacteriota bacterium
CAAAATACTCAAGATGTTAGCATACAAGTCTATGATGCGGCGGGAAGGATAGTAGAAACATTAGTTTCGGAAAAGAAAGATCCTGGAAATTATAATATAGATTTTAACTTTAATAAAAGAAAGGGGATATATTTTGTGGAATTAGTAGCTGTCCCGATAAATCGGGATTTCGGCTCCGCCTCAACAGGCAATTATAAAGAGACGAAGAAGTTAGTCTTATTATAATTTTCATAAAGAAGAGGAGGCAAGATGAAGCTAAATGATGTATCTAAATTGATGGAAAAGGCAGGTGTGCCGGGTAAAGATGCATATAACTTACCCACAAGCACAAAGCGTTTCCATGATGGTGGCTGGTATAGGATGGAAATATAGGGCGTAGAAAGGACTAATGTCTTACTCGCAATAATAGACGAGATGCATAAACGCAAAGTCCCTATTCATCGTGTTATTTCAGTAGTTATGGGTGCTACCTTGCTTGACAAGTCTGAGCTTAAAGAATTTGCTCAAGCAGCAGCGGAGGCAAAATTAGAAGTTATACTTACTCCTGGTCCTCGTTCTGCATGGGATACAGGGAGACAATTAGTGACTCCGGAAGGTGCGATGTCTGGATTAAGGTTCAGGGGAGCGGATAGATTGAGAGAGGTAATTGCAGATATTATCAGGTGCGTTGATATTGGATTTAGGGGCTTCCTTGTGATAGATGAAGGCGAACTATGGTTACTTAATGAGCTTAAAAAGACAGGCGATATACCCGATGATGTAGTCTTTAAGGTCTCTATTTATGCGGGTCACGGCAATCCTGCGGGAGCAAAAGTTTTGCAAACCCTTGGAGCGGGTAGCTTTAATCCAGTTGCCGATATGAGCTTACCACAACTGGCAAGTCTGCGCCAAGCAGTAGATATACCATTAGATTTGCATATAATGTTGACCGATTCATTTGGTGGCTACATCCGTCTTTATGAGGCACCTGAAATGGTAAGAGTATGTGCACCTTGTTACTTTAAGATAGAGCCGGGCCCAGCGTGTGCGGCAGGAGCTGGTGCACTTTACAAGCCATGGGTAGATGCACAAATGTTAGCTAATTGGGGACGCGAAAAGGTTAAATATGCACAGATTATTTATGAGCTTATCCAAGAAAATAGCCCAGAAATTCAAATATCAGCTCCCGGCACAAAAGACCTGGCTATCCCGGTGGCTTAAATACAGGGTTCAAGCCATTTTATCTTGACAACTGTTAGGTGGAAGAATAAAATAATACAAATAGGAGGTAAGATGAAGGCAGCTATATTTTATGGTCCCAATCAGCCATTAAAGATTGAGGATGTCCCAAAACCTACGGCTGGGCTGGGAGAGATAATAGTAAAGGTATCGGCTTGTGGAGTATGCCATACTGATTTACATTATATTGATTCCGGAGTCCCAACTTTCAAGAAGCCACCCATGATTTTGGGACACGAGGCATCAGGAATTGTAGATGAAATAGGTGAAGGAGTAACTCAATTTAAGGGTGGTGAGCGCGTCTTACTGCCTGCTGTTTTATCTTGTGGGCATTGTAAGTTCTGTCGCACGGGCAGAGAGAATATTTGCGATAATATGGTAATGTTTGGCAATAATATAGATGGCTCGTATGCTGAATATGTCAAAGCACCTGCCAAAGATACATTTTTATTACCCAAAGAAATTCCATTAGAAGAGGGAGCAATAATTGCGGATGCTATCACTACTCCTTATCACGCAGTAATAAATAGGGGCAATGTCAAGCCCGGCGATAAAGTAGTAGTATTCGGTTGTGGTGGCGTAGGGCTAAATGTAGTTCAAATAGCGAGTACTATCGGTGCTTATTGTATAGCGGTTGATATTTTGGACCAAAAACTTGAATATGCTAAAACGCTTGGTGCCGCAGAAGTATTGAATCCTACTAAATTAGATAGAATAGATAAGGAAGTGCGTAAATTAACTAATGGTGGTGCAGATATAGCTTTTGAAGTCATTGGTAATCCGCATACTATGGAATTAGCTTTTGCATGTCTACGGACGGGTGGTAAATTAGTCGTTATGGGTTATAGTGACAAGAATATGAATCTTAATCTCGGCAGAACTATGTATAGGGAAATGGGAATAGTAGGCTCGCTTGGGTGTCGTCCAGTTGATTATCCACGCGTAATAGAACTGGCAAGAGTTGGGAAGATAAAGGTTAAAGAACTGGTAACTCGTAAATTCCCATTAGAAGGTATTAATACTGCCTTTGATTTATTAAGAAAGGGTGAAGGCATAAGATCAGTTGTATTGCCATAAAAAGGGGGTAAAACAATGTATTACAATTTTACTGCTATATTTGAAAAGGGGGAAAAATATTATATCGGCTATTGTATAGAGATACCTGAAGCCAATGGTCAGGGAAAGAATATTGACGAATGTAAGCAAAGTCTAATTGAGGCAATAAAATTAGTTCTTGAAGACAGAAAGACCGATATTATAAGAAGTTTGCCAGGAGATGTAATTAAAGAAGAGGTTAGAGTGGAATGAAAAGAAAACAATTTATGCAGCATTTGAGACGATATGGATGTTTCGTTAAAAGAGAAGGAGCTAGGCACACTCTAATTCAAAATATCAATAATGGGATTGGGGAAACGGTTCCAAGACATATTGAGATAGATAATATTCTTGTGAAGAAAATATGTAAAAGATTAGAAATTCCTGCACCATTTGGAAAAAATCGTAATTTTAATTAGGAGGGAATATGGACGAAAGAACGATTGTTTGTATGCCCGGGGATGGGATTGGAAAAACAGTATTCCCTGAGGCAATAAGAGTGCTTGAGGCAGTTGGATTTAAGGCTAATTATGTCTATGCAGATATAGGGTGGGAATTTTGGTGCAAGGAAGGTAATGCACTTCCACAAAGAACACTTGATTTACTTGAAAAGTATAGGATTGGACTATTTGGTGCTATTACTTCTAAACCCAAAACAGAAGCAGAGAAGGAGTTAATTCCCGAGCTTAAAGGCAAAGGTTATGTTTATTATAGTCCAATTGTGGGAATGCGTCAGCACTTCAATTTGGATTTATGTATCCGTCCTTGTCAGACATTTAATGGCAATCCGCTTAACTTTATCAAGAAAAGCGATGCCGGGCCCATTGAGCCAAATATAGATGTAGTTATCTTTCGTCAAAATACCGAATGCTTGTATGCGGGTGTTGAATGGACTAACCCACCTGCAATAGTGAGGTCAGCACTTGAAACACATTCAAAGATGAAAGCTTTTAAGAACATACTGAGTGAGGATTTGGCTATTTCTTGTCGCATCTTTTCTCGTCCTGCCTGCCAACGCATTATTCGTGAAGCTTTTAAGTATGCAAGTAAATATAGCTATAAGAGTGTGACTTTATGCGAGAAGCCAAATGTAGTTCGTGAAACTTCAGGTATGATGAGAGAAGAGGCAAAAAAAATAGCCAAAGAATTTACTGAAATTCAGCTCTGGGAGACTAATATAGATGCCCAGATGATGTGGCTGAATAAGAACCCGGAGGACTATGGAGTAATTGTAAGTAGTAATTTGTTTGGCGATATTGTAAGCGATGCATTTGCTGGACTCGTTGGTGGACTGGGGTTTGCAAATAGTGCTAATATTGGTGAGACTTGTGCTGTTTTTGAGCCCACACATGGGTCAGCTCCTAAGTATGAAACCCTAACTCCTTCTATCGTGAACCCAATAGCTATGATTCTTTCTGCCTGTTTGATGTTGGAGTATTTGGGTGAATTAGAGAGGGCAAAAAGAATAAAGGATGCGATTGCAAAAGTCGTAGTAGATAGTAAAGTGCTAACATACGATATGTTAAGATTAACAGGTGGTCCTGATGTAATAAGGCAAGGTGCTGCTTCTACTGAGCAAATGACAGACGCTATTATTGCACATTTGTAACATATAACGGATGACACAAAACACAAAACAC
>JACQXS010000114.1 GCA_016208615.1 Candidatus Stahliibacteriota bacterium
CCTCCTCCCGGAGGTTATCCCGAACTCGTTTCGGGACTACCTTAAACGCACCAGTTTCTTGGTTTGTGAACTTTTATCGCCCACTTTTAGTTTATAAAAATAAACTCCTGAACACACTCTTTCACCCGAATCATTTTTCCCATCCCAAACAACACTGGTAATTGGTGATTGGGGATTAGAGGTTAGCGAAAAAGTTTTGACCAACCTCCCCACAAGGTCATAAACCTCTATTCTAACATCCGACTTCTGACTTCTGCCCTCCGGCATCTGATATCTAATAACTGTCTTTTGAGTGAAAGGATTAGGTAAATTTTGGAATAACATAGGAGGGATATCAAAGATTGTCTTTTCTTGGACTCCGGGCGACACTTTTTTAAAACTTGCAATCCCCCAAAGAGCCCCACTCTTGTGGCAGTTAGAATATATATGCTGTGACCCATCAGCAAATTCTAAAATATCTACATCTTCAACCCAGGTCTGTGGATTCTCAAATTGGTCAACAAACTGAACCGTGTCTACAGTATCTGGCCATTGTACTCCATCATTGGATTCTGCTACAAGAATATTTTCTAATAGATATCTAAAATATAGCTTCATTGCCCCTGCTGTAAGTTTATTCAATACTGTCGGGTCATGACCGCTTAAATAGAGTGCTATCGTATCCAATGTCCAGGTTAATCCATCATCTGAGTTTGCTTGAAAGATGTTGCTGGGGCTGTGACTATGGGACGCTAAGTTACCGGAGAAAAACATTTTAAGAGTGCCATCCGGTATTTTTGTCACCCGACCATGCCCGGCTAAAGAAAAAGCAGTATTTGGGAAAATATCAATACGAACTCCCTCTTTTACAAAGTTAAGCCCATCTGTAGACCAAGCACTCATAACTCTAAATTTGGGAGGCTGCACAGTTAGGGACTCTCGCGATTGATAGTACATACGGAAGCCCGTATCCCCTACAGCAATTACCCAAGGATGAGACGCTTCCTCATCTACCGAATTATGTGGTCCACTATCTAATCTATGACCGAGCTCAACAGTAAAGTTAATACTATCAGTAGATATAGCACTGGCAATATACTTAGGTGTAGTCGGTGAAGCCCGTGTCACATAGTAGAGTCTTACTGAGTCACCTCCTAAACGGATAGCACTCGGTGCTATAGCAAACGAGTCTTGTATTCTTAGACCTGCTTCAAGCTCCCAAATCTCATCCCCACTTGATGCTGCTGGGATTTCAGTTCCATAATATATACTGAAACTACTATCCTTAAAGATTACTGCGGGTTTCTTAACAAGATTTGCCTCAAGTCCATTGTAGCACAGCCCCAACAAAAAAGGTAAGACTCCAATTATATGTAAATTCATTGCATCCTCCTCTCGCTACCTAAAAAGAAGCAATTTATTAGTCCCGACATATCGGGATTTCGGGTTCCCCTCAATCTGTGAAAAATCACCTACATTTAGTTTATAAAAATAAACTCCTGAACACACTCTTTCACCCGAATCATTTTTCCCATCCCAAACAACACTGGTAATTGGTGATTGGGGATTAGAGGTTAGCGAAAATAATTTAACTAATCTACCTGCCAAATCATAAATTTGTAATTGTACATCTTTTAGCTCTGAACTCTGAACTCTAAACTCTATAACTGTCCTTTGAGTAAATGGATTAGGATAGACCAACCAATTATTCTTCAAACCCATTTCATTTTCAAAAATCCCAACACTACTAAATTTGAAGATAAAGACACCCGCAAAAGATATAGTATATATGTATGGCAATTTAACATCACAATGTCTGGCAGGACAAAAAAACATACCATTAGCTGTATCAACTATTATCGGATTTGACGGGCTTGAAATATCAAAAGCAAACAATGCATTCTCTGTCAATGCAAAGACAAAATTATCCTGCCCTGCCACATCCATACATTGTCTATCTGCCAAAGTAATTTCATTTACCAGAGACAGCGAATCAGGGTTAGAAATATCTAACACTGTCAACTTATTAGAATGTGCCAGAAATGCGAAGTTATTTTTTACATAAACAGCACGGGTATGACCTTTCGGGAGTGAAGTTCTTACCCATTTCCCGGCAATAAAAGGATTTAGCGAATTACTCACATCAACAATATATAAGCCGGAGGTATCTATTACATTGGAACTATCCGGGCTGCTTGCTGCAATATAGACATAATCTCCCTTTTTGTAAATACCACGACATTGAGGAGTGATGTGAATTTCTCCTAATTGGACTAAAGAATTTGGATTGGATACATCTACAATTCGCAATCCCGGATTTATACTGCTATGATCTTCGGATACCCCTTCTCCTTCACTATTCGGTTGACCTGCAATTACATATGCAAGATTGCTGAGAGTATCCATAAACACCTGCACATCGTAATTACCGCTATCGGGCTGACTCCAGCCCCTTTTTTGCGGAGAAACAGGAGTTGAAATATCATAGACAAACAATCCTCCTGTCTCATCTGGAAGCGGAAGCGTTTGAGCCCCCATTGCCATATATGCATAATTTTTCTTCACATCAATTCCAAAACCCGAGCCAAATACTTCAGTTCTTTGAGAAATGTAAGGTGCATAGATATTGCTTGTGTTTATTGTATAGAGTTGATAAAAATCCCAAACCGCTGCAAAAACATTATTAGTATCGGCAACACTGATATCTTTCCAATCATGAGCAAAAGGAATAGTATCAATTAATTCAGCACTGCACGGTGTTGTAATGTCAAAAGAGGAAACAGCATAATAATCTAAGTTGAAAAGAAAAGCATAGTTCCCTAATTTCCGCATATAAAAATTGACTCTAAGGTACGATGGTATAAAATCGTCTATACGCTTGCAGAGAGAGAGAGAAGTATCATTCGTAATAGAAATAACATTGAAACCACCACTCTGGTCAGTTAAAATGAGATTATTCTCAGAAATCTCTATATCCCCGCTATATCCCGCTATTGTTGGGTCAGACCATTCCTTAACTACTTGCGGAGTGAAAGGATTTAACACATCCACAATCTTTACATTGCATTTGGGAGAGACGAACCTTGCCGCAATATACAGGTAATTATTCCTTTTGACCAAATCCCAATGAGAAGATTGAAGAACATCTGCACTTCCACTGCTTGGACCTAATGAAATAGAACTAATATAAGTAATATTTGCCGGATTGGAGATGTCAAAAATGTGCAGCTCAGTTGTATCAACTACTCCACGAGGTCCCATAGTCAGATAAAGATAATTGCTATCAATAAAAAATCGCTTTGCTTCATAAGCAGAGTGTAGGAAACCATTAACCAAGTCTATTGAATCAAGAATTGTCCCACTACTTGTATCTGTTGCTATTAAATAAAGTGTTGAATCAGAATATGATTTACCAAAGCAAAACAAAGTAGAGCCATTCATTTGAAGATGCCTACATTCGTAACCGGAAGTTCCGCTTAGAATGCCCTCAATGGAAGGATTCTCCGGGTCACTGAAGTCCATTTTCATAATCCCACCACTGCCCCACGCTGCATAGCCGTTACTACCATTAATAATCAGTTCATTTGGGGTCATTCCTTCAAGGGGCGTCAAATGTTTAATAACAGTCGAATTTGCTGAGTCGGAAAAATCTAATATCACCAATCCTATATCCACAACATACAAATAATTACCGCAACGGGCTACATCAAGGGGAGCGTTAGCACAAACTTTTGAAACCAATTCAAGATTGTTTTGTGCTGATAGTGATTTAGTTCCCAGCCCTAAAAAGATAATAACTTCAGCTATTTTAATAAGTCTTCTCATTTTTCCTCCTATAGTTTATCCCGAACTCGTTTCGGGACTACCTTAAAAGCATCAGTTTCTTTGTTTGTGAAAGTTTATCACCTGCTTTTCCGCCTGAGACGGATCCCAAAAGCCTTCGGGATAATTTTATAAAATATATCCTGATAGTATAATTTTGCCATTTTCATTGGCAAGTGTATAAGTTATGTCGGCGTCTACATGAGTTATATCGGCATCTATATGAGTTATATCGGCATCTATATGAGTTATATCGGCATCTACATGAGTTATATCGGCATCCGTATGAGTTATATCGGCATCTATATGAGTTATATCGGCATCCGTATGAGTTATATCCTTGCCATCCCCTGCCTACACAAAATCATAAACCTTAACACCTTCATCTCTGCTTATCTGGGATTTTTATTCCTCTTTCAGCAATTTGCCATAGAGAATGGGCTTCCTATGTTCAGGAGTCCATCTACCTTCTATTCCGTCCGCAGAATAACTACCCTTCCCCCATAGAAAAACCCTGCCCTTACCAGAAGCTTCAAGTTTAGTCACCTTACCACTTAATGCCAAGTGAATCTTATTCTCACTCACACTACCCTTACCCTTAAAGCAAGAAATAAACCTCCAACCATCTCCACTACTGCTTGTTATTTGGTCAGGTGCTGGAGCTGGTTCAAGTTTCAATTCTCCATCCCCCTTATACCAAATAGAGCATTCACCTTCAAAATTCACATTCCCACTCCCTTTAAGAATTACTATCCCATTACCATCTGCCTTAATAACACCATTTCCTCTATCTACACGCTTCTCCTTTACAGGTTGTTCTTGCCCATAAATAACAAGCGGCAAAGCAATCGCTACTATGGCTAAAAAGTGCCTCATCTCATACCTCCTTATCAATAAGCTAAAAATCCTTTGATACTGCAACTTTCAATAAAGGGCTATCGTATTTATAGCTAATCTGTATATCAATAGCCCTTATCCAACTTAATCGGTCCCAACTATACATATAAGCAATCTGGTAAGCATCTATAACATTCCAAATATGAATACCTATACCTGTAATAACTAAACTTACCACCCCTGTCTTGCTAATTCCTGACAATTCATCCCACTTGCTTATGATTTCATATCTTGTAAGTCTATGTTCCTCACCATTATTGTCTATCACCATATAACTATATTCTTTTATTCCCATCCCTGCTATGGCACTTGCCAATGCAAAGCTACCCAATTCACTCATAAAAAAAGTTATCCCTCGCACATATTTACGACAATAGATTTGCCCCAATCCCGTATATTGAGCCGAAAGTAAGCCCGCAATTATTGGGTCTTTGGGAACTATAATCGGTTGCTCCACTTTTGTGGGAATAACTTCAAAAGAAGAACTCAAAAGCACACTACTATACAGAAGGAGCATCATCACTATCAGGGATACCTTCCTTTTCATTTGCCCCTCCCTTCACAGGGGCGTCCCCGATAAAATCGGGGACGCCCATACAAATTATTTACTAATGCACTTTGTAAGGAATGCCCCACATAATAGTTCGCTCAGCCATCTGGTTTTGATGGAATATAGCTCCTAAATCATACACACTTACCCAACCCCATCTGCCTTGACGATTTTTAGGCACCCAGGTTCCCTGCCATACACCGGGAGCAATCTGTTTAAACCAGTCTCGAATTGTATCTCCTAATGGCACATGCAACATTACTGTTACCATATTATCAGGAAGCGTCCCAGACCGATAAACCGTAACCCTAATAGAATCACCTACATCAAAGAAATATGGATAGGTTCCAGCCCCCGCTACTATATATTGTGTAGGACTTGTGATAATAGGAAATGCCTTTTCAATAGGATATGTCACCTCAATACGAACAGAATCTATACCTACATACCCAGCAGCAGAATCGGACTTAATCTCACAAGGCGTAAGACCATCAAATCTCCACTTATGGTCATTAACCTTATAGTAAAACTTCACATCCCCATTGTAAAAAGGAGCAGGTTTATACACAGTATCAATATACATAGTATCATATGGATAGAGGGTATCATACACAACTACTAAAGTATCAAACCATTTGATATGCACAGCCATATTAGCTTCATTGGCACTTTTATTCACCACAAATGTAACAGTATCACGGCCCTTAATTTTCCAACAATATACCGGAAAACCCTCCTCTTTAGCAGTACCAGGAATTCCATTGCGTGGAGTAGCACCAAGTGTAGTATAGAACTCATTTCCCTTGAAATCATCACTCAATTCATCGTCAGATGGACCTTCTCTACCACAGCCCACTATCATAGCACAACACATCATCACCCACAGCATTGCTTTGTTGTACTTCATTTCACTCACCTCCTTTCACAAGGAGGGAGCCCCTTAAAAAGGAGCCCCCTCCTTGAGATTCAATTACTTAACCCTATATGGATATAGCCAGCCGTCAAAATCATATGGATATACAGTATCGTGTATAGTGCCATATTTCATCAGGTCAAAGAAAGCAAACCGGACTCCCTGAATCAGTTGAGCATGCCATGGCGTAGCATTAGTATAACTCCCATTTCCATTACTCGCCATCAAAATACGGTAATGTCCCGGCCAAGGAGTTTGGAACACATGTAGATATGCCTCGCCATCCGTTACATTAGTGTACAGGGTCACGGTTATATTTTCTGCCGGCGCAAATGTCATCACATTCTCTTTATTAAAGAGAGTCTCCAATGGATTTTTCAACATAGTGTCAGGATAACTGGTACTCTGAATACGAATACTATCTATCCTTACCGTATGAACAATAGAATCATTACCGTAGTTATCTGACCATCCATATGCACCGGACAACTTTTTCAACCGCCATCCCCTATCATTAGCAGCATTATCACCCGTACGCTTAAAAGTAGCCCTCATCCGAAGAGTATCACCAAGAGGCTTCTTCCCATCAAACCATGTGGTATCACCTGTACTATCGTCAACCACCCTACCTATAGTACGGAATAAGCCCGTCCTATGAATCGTACGCTCCACATATGCAGAATCACCTACTACTGTAATTACACGCTGCTTTGTCTTATCCGTAACCTTTCTCCACCAAAGCGGATTACCAAGTAGGCTATCTTTGCTTCCTGTCGTATCAGCATGATCGGTATCATCACCTCTTGTCAGATTGAAATAATCATCCGAATCCACTATAGTCTGAATCGCCTCTTCATCTGTAACTACTGGCTTCTCTTTGCCACACCCGATAACCATAGCCACAACGGCTACACCTATCACCCCCATTATTCCTAAAAGTTTCTTCATCTTATATCACCTCCTTTCAC
>JACQXS010000046.1:0-4060 GCA_016208615.1 Candidatus Stahliibacteriota bacterium
TACTACCTATCCAGATTTTGCACAGATAGAGGCGGACCCTTATACCATGAACCTCTCTAAATACGAGACTTATTTCCAAGAGAGGCGTCCATTTTTTATTGAATCACAAGAAGTATTTAATACTCCTATAAAATTATTTTATTCCCGTAGAGTAGGTAAAAAGGTATGGGTTAATGAGAATGAAGTAAAAGAGATTCCTATAATTAGTGGCACAAAATATACGGGTACTTTTGGGAGAACTAATTTTGGTCTATTATCTGCATATACTGATAAAGTAGAAGGTGAGCCAAATACTTTATATTTGGTTGGCAGATTTAAATTAGGGATGCTTAAAAACTCAGAAGTCGGCATTATTTACTCTGAGGCAAGAGATGAGCAAGACAAACAAGCAGTAGCTGGTATGGATGCTACTTTTAGGACGACTGAATTACAGGTTCAGTCTCAATTTGCAAGGTCAGATAGTGGTAATGCGGGGATTATAGGATTTGATTGGTACACAAGAAGCTTTATGGTGAAAGGTAAATTGGAAAAATATGACCCAAACTTTAATATTGATAGAATAGGATATGCTCCATGGAATGGGTTAACAAAGTATTTTTTTAATCTCGGACCACAATGGTTTAATAAAGGTATTTTTCGTGACTTAGCATTAGGAATTGAGGCAAATTATCAAAAAGAAATAGACGAACATTATTCAGGGCAATTGGTAGGAGTATGGAGTTCAGCTAATTTTACTAATAATTGGGGTAATTATATAAGCTGTAAGACAGGCAGAGACTACGAGATGAAAGAATATTACAGATATTATTGTCTCGAATCTATGTTATGGAGTGATTATTCTAAACCCATTGTATTGAGTGCAAATTTTTCATATACGAGCTATGGCTATAATTATCGCAGGTCTTATTTTGCTCCTACATCTCAAAATAGTTTTTCAGTTGAATGGCGAGTATCACCACCTTTGAGTATTTCGGTTGATGTATCAAATATAATTGAATGGAAGCCGAGCCAAGAGTTAGAAGCAGTAGCTTGGGTTTTTAGGCCAATTTTACAGTATGCAATTACAAAGGATATGCATCTAAGGGTATATACAGAGCCAAATACTGATACTCATATACATCAGTTTAATCTTTTATTTTCTTACAATTTTAGACCCAAGAGTTGGTTTTATATTGCCCTAAATGAAACAAAGGATAATAGTAAAGGCGAAGACAACCTTTCTTCCCGGATAGCAGTTGTCAAACTCCGTTATCTTTTCTTCTTATAATTTTCATTTTTGATGCCTTTTAACTTGACAACTCCAAAATCTGCAATAGTAAGAAAAATTAAATTGATAGTTGCTTGTCATCAACCTAATTATTTGTCGTGGCTTGGGATTTTTCATAAACTGAAGTCCGCCGATGTATTTGTAGTTCTTGATGTTGTGCAGTTCCCGAGAGGAACATCGTTTGTTAATCGTAATCGTATTAAAACTCCCAATGGACAATTGTGGCTTACTGTTCCTGTTAAGAAAAAAGGACTGGGACTACAAAGTATTTATGAAGTGGAAATAGACAATACACATAATTGGAGAAAGAAGCACCTTTGGTCATTAGTTCACTCTTACAAAAGGGCACCCTATTTTTATGACTATATTGAGTATCTTGAAAAGATATATGAAAATGAGTGGACAAAACTAATAGCCCTAAATTTAGAACTACTAAATAAAATATCAGAATGGTTGGGAATAGGGACGAAAATAATTTGTAGCCAAGAACTATTTAAAGAAACAAAAGAGACAATCCCTACCGGTTCTGACCTCATAATTCAAATATGCAAATCACTGGGTGCTGAAACTTATTTATCAGGAGCAGGGGGTAAAAAATATATAGACATAGAGAAGTTTAAGGTACAAGGGATTAAAGTAAAATACAATTCACTTGTCCTAAAAGCTTATCCTCAGTTATGGGGTGATTTTATTCCTAATCTCTCTATAATTGACTTGTTATTTAATTGCGGTAAAAAGGGGGTTGAAAGAATTTTTACTTGACAAGGATAGATTTTAATATAATATACCACTTATGAGAAATTATGAAAATCTTATAATATTTGACCCGGATATAGATGAGGAGACCAGAGAGAAAAGGGTAGAGATAGTTAAGACCTTAATAGAAAAGGAGGGCAAAGTATTAAATATTGATAGATGGGGAGTAAGAGAATTTACTTTTCTAATAAATAAGAAACAGAAGGGGTATTATATGCTGATTGAGTTCAGTGCGAATGAAAAGGTACTCCCAGAACTTAATCGGGAACTTAAATTGAGCCAAGAAGTGATGAGACATAGTATTATTAGGAAAGGAGAGTGAAAAATGGCAGAATATCGGGTACCAAATGTGAACAACATTATGATTTCAGGACATCTTACCGCAGACCCGGACCTTAGATATCTGCCAGATGGAAAAGCAGTGTGCAGTTTTCAGGTTGCAAACAGCAGAAGATATCTGGATAAAAAGACAGGCGAATGGGTAGAGGCACCACCAACTTTTATTAGAGTAACTACCTGGGGAATATCTGCCGAGAAACTGGGTGAGCGTCTTCGGAAAGGGAATGCTGTATTTGTTGAAGGTAGAATACAGGGCAGAACATGGGAGACTCCGGAGGGGCAAAAGCGGAGTGTCATAGAAATTAATGCGATGAGGGTGCAAAATCTAACTCGTCTACCTGGGGAAAGAGTAGAAGAACCTAATGAGGAGGTAAAAGAAAATGAAAAAGAAGAGGTCCCCACCGAGGACTAAAAAATACCCTGAAAGAAAAAAGAAGTGCTTCTTTTGTAGCCGTGATGTCCCAATAGATTATAAGAATGTGGACTATTTAAAAGATTATATTACTAAGAGTGGGAAAATTTTGCCCCGAAGAATAACAGGGATTTGTGCAAAACATCAGCGTCCACTGGCTCAGGCAATAATGAGGGCAAGAGCTATGGCTCTATTGCCATATACAAAGAAGCAATTTTAATATGCCCCTTACAAGAAAGTTCAAATACCAAATACTAAATTAGGATTTAGTATTCAGAATTTTTAGAAAATTGTAGGGGTTCAAAAATTTGAACCCAAAAGGAGTGATAAATGAAGGTCATATTGCTAAAAGAAGTTGAAAGATTGGGTAAGATTGGTGAGACGGTTGAGGTTAAGCCGGGATATGCAAGAAATAAACTAATCCCGAGTAATCTTGCACTTATGTATAGTGAGGCGAATTTTAAGAGATTTAAGGAAATTGAAAAGTTAGCAGAAGTAAGAAAAGAGAAAAAGAAAAGAGAAGTTTTAAGAGTAAAAGAAAAGCTTGAAGCTTTATCCCTGACTATTCCTGTACAAGCAGGCGAGGATAATAAACTATTTGGTGCAGTTACAAATATAGATATAGAAGAAGTGCTGGCAAAAGAGGGATACAAAATAGATAGAAAAGATATAGTACTCGATGAACCGATAAAAGAATTGGGCGTATATTCAATTGAAGTGCTGCTTCCAGCAGAAATTAAGGCAATGGTAAAAGTATGGGTGGTCAGCAAATAAGTTCAATATATTGAACCTAATAAATAAATGATAGAGGTTAGCGTTTCAGGATTAGCGTATGATAATAATAAAGGGATACCTGTTGTTTTTTTGAAAGAAGTAGATGGTAGTCGACTACTTCCTATATGGATTGGACAAAATGAAGCTATGGCTATTGCCATGGGATTGGAAGGTATAAAACCTGAGAGACCATTAACTCATAATCTACTGAAAAGTGTCATAGATGGACTTAATGCATCTATACTAAAGGTAGTGGTCAACGATATACAAAACAATACTTATTATGCAAGAATATATTTGAGGGCTAAAAATTCTATTACTGAGATAGATGCAAGGCCGAGCGATTCCATAGCATTAGCTATCATAGGGTCAGTTCCAATATATGTACATAAGAAAGTGCTGGATGAAGGTCCTACTTTCGTTCTCAAAAATCAGGAAGATGATTTAAGAAAGCATTTCCAAGAACTTAAAATAGAAGACTTTGGCAAGTTTAAGTTATGAGTCAATTTACA
>JACQXS010000046.1:4085-24775 GCA_016208615.1 Candidatus Stahliibacteriota bacterium
AAGCGAGCATTTACTTATAGGGCTTATAAAAGAGGGTAATGGAGTAGCTATGATGGCGCTCTCTAATCTGGATATTGACCCACAAAGACTACTTAAGGATATTTTTGAAGCCCATAAAAATAGAGGTGGTGGGGTAAAAGATTTGCTCGGTAAAGCCGAGCCATCTATAAGTGAAGAAGTTAAAAGAATAATTGATTATACAAGAGATGAAGCAAGGCAGTTTGGGCATGAATATATTGGAACAGAGCATCTACTGTTGGGCATACTACGGCATGAAGATAATGTAGCCGCACAATTACTTTTTAATGCGGGTGCTGATATTGATAGAGTAACGGATGAGATTTTGGCTATCCTTTTTATGGACCAGGAAAAGCAACAAAAACAACAACCATCTGATAAGGGAAAGACTACTGCGATTGAAAGATTTTCAAGAAATATTACTCAATTAACTAAAGATGGTAGGCTTGACCCTATAATAGGAAGGGAACAAGAAATACAAAGAGTAATGCAAATATTATGCAGAAGGAAGAAAAATAATCCCGCCCTTATAGGAGACCCGGGGGTAGGTAAAACCGCTATAGTAGAAGGTTTGGCTCAAAGAATAGTAGCCGGTAATGTGCCAGATATACTCAAGAATTCAAAAATATTTGCCTTAGATTTGGCAGCTATTGTTGCGGGTACTAAATATAGGGGACAATTTGAAGAAAGGTTAAAGGCAGTGATAAAAGAGGTGCAAAGTTCTACGGAGGTGATTATTTTTATAGATGAGTTGCATACTCTTGTTGGGGCTGGTGCAGCTGAAGGGGCAATAGATGCCTCTAATATGTTGAAACCTGCACTCGCGAGAGGTGAGTTGCATTGTATTGGAGCTACTACTCTAAATGAATACAGAAAATACATAGAGAAAGACGGAGCATTGGAACGAAGATTTCAACCTATACAAATTGCACCCCCTAATGTGAAGGAAACGATAGATATATTGCGGGGACTAAAAACACGATACGAAGGACATCACGGGGTTAGATATGAAGACAATGCACTGATATCGGCGGCTACACTTTCAGATAAATATATACCCAGTAAATTTTTGCCCGATAAAGCCATAGATGTTATAGATGAGGCGGGGAGTAGGGTTAAGCTAATGCAACCTATTAGGAGGTCGCCAAAAGTTAATCTACTTAAAGTCGAACTTGAAAATATTGAGAAATTGAAAAAGGAAGCAGTGGGACAACAAAAATTTGAAGAAGCGGCAAGATTAAGAGATAAGCAACGCGAACTGGAAGAAGAAGTTAAATTATTTAAGGGCGAAGAAAAGGTTAGCAAAGTTACAGAGGCGCACATTAGAGAGGTTATTTCTTTATGGACGGGTATCCCACTTTTTAAACTAAAGCAGGAAGAACAAGAGAAATTGCTTAAAATGGAGAGTATGATTAGCAGTAAGGTAATTGGACAAGAAGAAGCGATAAATGCCTTAGCCAGAGCCGTCAGAAGGTCAAGGGCGGGACTTAAAGATATGAAACGACCTATTGGAAGCTTTATATTCTTGGGACCCACAGGTGTAGGGAAGACATATCTTGCCAAAAAGGTGGCTGAATTTTTGTTTGACTCGGAAAGTGCACTTATAAGAATAGATATGAGTGAGTATATGGAGAAATTCAATGTTTCAAGACTAATAGGAGCACCGCCCGGATATGTAGGATATGAAGAAGGTGGCCAACTTACTGAACGAGTAAGACGCAAACCTTATTCAGTTGTTTTGTTTGATGAAATTGAAAAGGCACATTACGATATATTTAACATACTTTTGCAAATACTGGATGAAGGGATGTTGACAGATTCGTTTGGCAGACAAGTGGATTTTAGGAATACAATTCTTATAATGACATCTAATATTGGCACAAAAGAGATGAGAAAAACAGTATTGGGATTTGAGGCACAAGAAACAGTATTAGATTACAAGAATATGAAAGATAAATTATTAGAGGAAGTGAAAAAAGTATTTAGACCAGAGTTCTTGAATCGGATAGATGAGACAATTGTATTTAAGGCACTCGGAAAAGAAGAAATGGGTAAGATAGTGGAACTGCTTTTTGCTGAGTTACAGGAGAGGATAAGGGAAAAAGGTATAGAGATTATATTAGACGAATCAGCCAAGGAACTTCTAATAGAAGAAGGGTTTGACCTAAATTTTGGTGCCAGACCGCTTAAAAGAGCTATAGAAAGGATATTAGAAGACCCATTATCGGAAAAGATATTACAGTTGGGCATAAAAAGGGGTACTAAATTAAAAATAGTACGCATAGAAAAGAAAGTTGACTTTTTAATAGAGTCAGCATATAAAGTATTAGCAAAGAAATGACAAAAACTAAAAAAGATATTGTAAGAGAAGTAGCTAATGCTACTGGGTTCACACAAAACGAAACTACTGTTCTTGTAGATGAGGTATTGAAAGTAATAGCTATAAATTTATCAGAGAATAATAGGATTGAGTTACGGCGATTTGGAGTCTTTTATACGAAAAGAAGAAAACCTAAAACAGTAAGAAGCCCAAAAACAGGTAAAGTAATTAATTTGCCAGAAAGAGTAGTTACAGGGTTTAAGCCATCTAAATTATTGAGAAAATAGTGGTATGTTTATTAGAGAGAAGAAGGAGTGAAAAAAGGAGGTTCTGGTAATTTGTCAGTAAATATTAAATCCAGAAACTAATATGCCGTGTGGAAAAAAGAGGAAGAGAAGAAAAATAGCTACCCATAAGCGAAAGAAATTAAGGAAACTTGCCCGACATGTTAAGAAGTTGAAGGTCGGACATTAAACTTAGAATTAGGGTGCAACAATAAGGACTTTAAGACTTATTTTTTGAGAGTTTTAAGGTGAAAGGAGGAGTAGAATAATGGAAGTAAGAGAAGAGGTAAAAAAAATAGTTATGGAGAAGTTGGGTGTGGAGGAGAAGCAGGTTACAGATGAGGCAAGATTTATTGAAGACTTAGGTGCAGATTCTCTTGATACTGTTGAATTGGTAATGGCATTGGAAGAGAAGTTTGAAACGGAAATATCGGACGAGGAAGCAGAAAAGCTTACAACAGTGGGGGCAGCAATTAAATATATTGAGGAGAAGCTCGGCAAAAAATAATGCATCGCGTATTCATTACGGGAGTTGGGGCAATTACCCCTGTAGGGAATTTGGTTAAAGAGTTTTGGGCTGCTGTTATTTCAGGAGTATCGGGACTGGGGAATATCACTAAGTTTGATACTACTAATTTCTCTGTAAAAATAGCAGCAGAGGTTAAGGGGTTTGATGGGGGTAAGTATTTTTCGCCTAAAGAAGTAAGGCGAAAAGATATGTTTGTCCAATATGCGGTGGCTGCGGCAAAAGAGGCCATTTTAGATGCCGGTATAAAGATTGAAAATGAAGACCTAACAAGAATAGGTGTCATTGTTGGGTCAGGGATTGGGGGGATAGAAACTTGGGCAAGAGAAATTAAGGTACTTGAACAATCACCGCGAAGGGTATCGCCATTTTTTATTCCGATGATGATTATAAATTCGGCAGCCGGTGAAATTTCTATTAGGCATAAGTTTAAGGGTCCAAATTATGGTACTGTCTCTGCCTGTGCTACCGGTGCACATGCGATTGGGGATGCTTATAGACTTATAAAATATGGATATGCGGATGTAGTTGTCACGGGTGGAAGCGAGGCGGCGATTACTCCTCTCGCGGTAGCTGGATTTGCTAATATGAAGGCCCTGTCAACTAAAAATGAGGTGCCACATAAAGCATCAAAACCTTTTGACCTTGAAAGAGATGGATTTGTAATTGGTGAAGGGGCAGGAATAGTTATTCTTGAATCAGAAGAGCATGCGGTCAAGAGAGATGCTACCCAAAAATATTGTGAAATAATAGGCTGTGGGATGACAGGTGATGCCTATCATATAACAGCACCTGAGCCATCAGCAGTAGAAGCGGCAAGAGCTATGAAGTTGGCATTAGAGGAAGGCTCTTGCAATCCTGAGGAAGTGGATTATATAAATGCACACGGGACTTCTACTCCATTGAATGATAAAATAGAGACCCAGGCTATTAAGATTGCTTTTGGAGAATACGCTTATAAACTCCCTATATCTTCTACTAAATCAATGATAGGACATTTGTTAGGGGCGTCCGGAGCGGTTGAACTTATTGCCACTTGTCTATCAATTAAAGAAGGAATAATCCATCCCACGATAAATATTGAACACCCTGATCCGGATTGCGACCTCAATTATACACCACAAATAGCAAAAAAAGTAGATATTAGAGTTGCTGTTTCAAATTCTTTTGGGTTCGGCGGACATAACATATCAATAGCGATCAGGAAAATCTAATCCCATACCACATTTAGTTTTGGAATTTGGATTTTCTATTAATGTTGAGACTTAAAAATATTCAAAGCATCAGACTATGTAAATACACTGCCACAAAGTCATTCCCGCTTGCTGCGGGATTTTCAACAAGGCACAAAGATACACAAAAGTTCAAATATCAAATTTCAAATTTCCGTCCTCTGTTTTTTGTTTTCTGTTTTCTGTCTTCTTTTCTTTTTGGAGCAGAGGTAAAGATTGAGCTTCTCCCATACGCGGGTGATAGTGCTACACAGACGCCTTATACTGTTAAAGTAAAAGCAGAAAGCCTAAATCCAACAGATACTGCTATAGAATTATCCGTGTGGTGTTATGATAGGGCGAGAAGTCATATAGTCTCACAAATATGGACAAGGGAAGGATGGAAATACCCAACTTATGGATATCAGCCTTTTTGTTTAAATACAGGAAGCCAACGAATAGGATGGGCGTATATTAAAATTTATAAAGAAGTAGCAACCGACACAAATAATTATTATATTAAATGCAAAATTAAGAACAGTGATACGGTAGAAAGTGTCCCTATAGAGTATCCGGAGTTTAAGATATTAAATGCACAGGAATGCGGGTGGCTTACAGGAACTATTTATAAAGATGCTCTGCTGGATACACCGTACTCAAAAATAAATATTATTCTGAAAAATTCAGCTGCCAATGTAGTTGGTGCTTATGTGACTGAGGATAACCAGATTGATGAAGGTGCTCCGCCTATATCTGGTCGCTTTTGCATAGTCGTGCCGGTGGGAAGTATAAATTCAATAGAAGTGCAAGACTCTATTGGCAATATAGTAGAAAATGGATATACGGCTACTTTACCGACTTGGGAAATTAGTCCGGGTGAAACAACTTGGGTTGACCCGCTTTATATTGAGAATATAGAGTTTATTCCGGAAGCCCCAAGTCTGGGCGATAGTGTTAGGATTCAAGTTAGAATTTGTAATCCCGGTGAAGAAATGTACAATGTTTATGTCCAAGTAAGTTGTAAAACTACCCAACAAAATATAGGAGAGGTTGTGGTAAATACTATACCGGCACACAGTTGTGCAACCCCAGAAATAGTCTGGAAAAATGTAAATAGGGGAAAATATCAAATTGAAGTACAGGTTAGAGTAGGACAATTCAAATGCAGTTTCTCGCAATACTTACAAGTAGGTATTGGAGATGTGCTTATAAACGAAATTATGTATAGTCCTAAAAACTCAGGTGAATGGATTGAAATCATAAATCAAGATACAAACACTGTAAATCTCAAAAACTGGACTATGGACAACAATATTATTACAAGCGAAGATAAATTATTATCTCCCGGAGGATTTGCAGTTATTGCAGAATCTACAGCCCAAGTATTACACTCAATTTATGGCGAGTTTAATGCTGAGGTTCTCTCGCTCGGAAGTAAATTCCCAAGCTTAAAGGACGATGGGGATAGTATCATATTAAGAGATAGTGACGGAATATTACAAGAGAGATTAAAATATGAAGCCAATTGGGCAACTAACACGAATAAGGGAATATCACTTGAAAGAGTATCACCGACTATGCCTACAAATAATTATAGTAATTGGGGGTCCTGTGTAAATATATCAGCAGGAGCTACACCTGGGGAAATAAATTCTCTTTATGCAGAACATTTGACCGAGAAAGTTACCCTATCTGTATATCCCGAAGTATTTTCTCCAAATAAGGAGACCACAGATATATCTTATACTTTGCCTTTTACCCAAGCCGAGGTAAGATTATATCTTTATGATAGATGTGGCAGGTGTGTCAGAAAACTTATGAATAAACAGCCTTCTGGAGCTTATTTTAAGTGCCAATGGGATGGGAAAAATGATAAGAATGAAATACTACCCATAGGAATTTATATCATTTATCTTGAAGCAAATGATATGTTGTCTAACAAAAGTGTTTCACAGAAAAAAACTGTGGTAATGGTAAAATAGTTTGTAATTTAGTGAAATTTAGTGCTTTTGTGT
Source organism: Candidatus Stahliibacteriota bacterium (assembly GCA_016208615.1). GTDB lineage: Bacteria > Hydrothermota > UBA3073 > JACQXS01 > JACQXS01 > JACQXS01. The sequence goes on from JACQXS010000046.1 coordinate 10,460, forward strand.
TTTTGTGGCGAATAAGGTGTTCTTGAGAGATGATGAAATTTAAGGGCTTACATAAAGTATCGCTTATTGATTATCCTGGCAAGATATGTGCTATCGTATTTACGGGTGGATGTAACTTCAGATGCCAGTATTGTCATAATCCGGAACTTGTTATTGGAGACGATAAATTGCCAGATATACCGGAAGCTGAAATTCTCTCTTTTATGCAAAAGAGGTGCACCTCAAGAAGTAAATTATTAGATGGATTATGTATATCAGGAGGTGAGCCTACAATCTGGGAGGAGTTACCAAAGTTTATGAAAACAATAAAAGGAATAGGGTTATTAGTAAAATTAGATACCAATGGCACAAATCCTGATATGATAAGAGAAGTTATAGGAAATGGGAGTGTAGATTATATAGCTATGGATATTAAAGGTACTCCTGAACGCTACCCACAAATAGTAGGGCAGGGCTTCTCTTTAACAAAAATTCAAACAAGTATAGAACTGCTTTTGCAAAACAAAATAGATTATGAGTTCAGGACAACAGTATTTCCTGAATTTTTTACAGAAGAAGAGGCAAAACAAATTAGTAAATGGGTTAAGGGAGCCAAAAGGTATGTGCTACAAAAACCACATATAGAAAAAACTCTGAATGGTAAATTCCACCAGAAAATCCGGCTATACGGAGAGCAAGAACTAATTAATTTAGCCAAACTTTTACCTAATTGTATTGTGCGTTTATGATGGAATTATCTTTCAAGAAGGATTGCGATTAGATATTTTAGTTGAGGATAAAATAGTCTGTGAAATTAAAGTAATAGATTTAGTTAATTCTGTTTGGGAAGCACAAATTCTGAGTCATTTAAAATTAACCGATAAGCGGTTAGGCTACTTAATCAATTTTAATGTTGTTAATATTGGAAGTGGAATAAAGCGGTTTGTAATTTAGTGAAATTTGGTGTTTTAGTGTTTTTGTGGCGAAAAGGTTTCTAATGATTAAGAGAAAACTTACCAAGCAAGTTAATGTAGGAGGAGTTAAAATAGGTGGCGGGTCAGCAATTTCGGTGCAGTCAATGACAAAGTCAAAGTCAGTTAAAGAAATAATTAATGAGATAAAAGTGCTTGAAAAAACAGGTTGTGATCTTGTGAGAATAGCGGTGCCTAATTTTGAAACCGCAAGACAAATTAAAAAGATTAAACAAGAGATTAGTATTCCACTGATTGCAGATATACACTTTAATCATTTGTTAGCTATTGAATCTATAAAGGCCGGGGCAGATAAGATACGCATAAATCCAGGTAATATTGGAGGAAAAGAGAAAGTTAAAGAAATAGTGCGGTGCCTGAAAGATTATTATATCCCAATGCGAGTAGGTGTGAATTCGGGTAGCTTAGAAGCGGATTTACTTAAAAAGTATAAAAAGCCAACTGCTTTGGCTTTAACAGAGAGTATAGTTCGGTGGGTGAAAGTTATAGAGGATTTTGATTTTGACCAAATGGTATTGTCAGTAAAGTCAGCTGACTTGGCTTTTAGTGTAGAAGCATATAGGATTGTGGCTCAAAAATTTAATTATCCTTTGCATATAGGGATAACAGAGGCATCGGGTGGGATACCAGGGATAGTGAGGTCAGCTATTGGAATTGGAATTTTGCTCGCCGAGGGGATAGGAGATACGATTAGGGTGTCATTAACAGGTAGTTCTATGGATGAAGTAAAAGTAGGTAAAGAGATATTGATGTCGCTGGGGTTAAAACAAGGGATACAAATTATTTCCTGTCCTACTTGTGGAAGGTGTTCTCTTGATGTGCAAAGATTAGTTAAGGAAATAGAAGAAAAGGTAGGGGCGTATTGCTCCGCCATAGCGGAGTCCCGAAAAGGCGTGGACAATACGCCCTTACGGATTGCTGTGATGGGGTGTATAGTTAATGGGCCCGGTGAAGCAAAAGAAGCAGATTTCGGAGTAACGGGAAGCGGAGGCACAGGTGTTATATTTAAGAATGGCAAAATAATAAAAAAGGTTGCAAAAAGTAAAATTGTTGATATATTGTTAGAGGAAATTAAAAAATACATAAAAACGGAGGCAAAATGCAAAGAGTAATGTGTAAATCAAAGATTTATGGACTTAGGATTACTGATAAAAGCGTAGATTATGAGAGTGGGTCTATTGAATTACCACAAGAGGTGATGGAGGTAGCAGATATTTTGCCGGGTGAAATGGTTTTGGTCATAAATATGTATAATGGGGAAAGATTTAATACATATACGATAAGAGGAGAACAAGGGAGCTGCAAATTGCTCGGCGGAGCAGCAAGACTTGGAGAAATAGGAGATAAATTACTGGTATTATCTTCTGCATTTATGACGACCGATGAAGCTAAAATGCATACCCCTAAAATGATAGCTTGTGATGAGAAAAATAACTTAAAATTAAAAGCATAATCCCTACGGATATGTTAAAAAAAGTAGTATATTTGCCATAAGAAAATTAATATAGATTATGAATAAATTATATTTTGGAGATAACTTAGAGATATTAAAAAGTCTATATAAAGAATATTCCCAAGGGTTTATTGATTTGATATATATAGACCCACCTTTTAACAGCAAAAGAAACTATAATATACTTTTTGAAAATGCCGAACTTACAAATACAAAAGCACAGAAAGAAGCATTTGCGGATACTTGGAGCAATGTTTCTTATAAAGATACTCTTGATAAAATAGCAGACTTAAATCAAAATCTTTTTTATTTTTTGAAAGCATTAGACAGAATTTCTACATCAAAAAGTGAAGTATCATATTTAACTACAATGACTGTCCGCATAATTTATATGCACAAATTACTAAAAGATACGGGTAGTTTTTATCTGCATTGCGACCCCACAATGAGCCATTATTTGAAAATGATTTGTGATTTTATTTTTAATAAAAAAAATTTTAGAAATGAAATTATCTGGTGGTATCACGACCCATCTGGTAAAACAGATAGAAGATTTATGAGAAAACATGATATAATTTTATTTTATGCAAAAAATGATAATAAATATTATTTTAATGTAGATGCTGTAAGAACACCATATAAAAAAGGAACTTTTGAACAAGGGGAAAAAGGAATAATCTCTTTTGGGCGACCCACTAAAATACATCTTTTAGGAAGGCATCCTGAAGATGTATGGGAAATTCCTATAATAAATTCAATGGCAAAAGAGCGTCTCGGTTATCCAACACAAAAACCTGAATTATTACTTGAACGAGTAATCAAGGCAAGTAGCAATGAAGGGGATTTAGTTGCTGACTTCTTTTGCGGATGTGGTACTACTGTTGCAGTTGCTCAAAGATTAAAAAGAAATTGGCTCGGGGTTGATATTTCTCATTTGGCAATACGACTTGTAGCGAATAGATTAATAGGTACGTTTGGTAAAAATATAAGAAATACATTCTCAATACAAGGATTTCCTAAAGATATTGATTCTGCAAAAGAATTAGCAGAAAATACAAGTGGCGGTAGATTAAAATTTGAAGAATGGATTGTTGAGGTTATGCTACATGGTGTTTTAAATGAAAACAGAACACAAATGGGTTATGATGGCTACTTTACTTTTGACCTGCAGGGGGAAAAACAAATAGGAATGATTGAAGTAAAAAGCGGAGATGCAACGCCAACAAAATTAAATCATTTTATAAAAACTTTTGAAGAGAAGAATGGAAGTATTGGTGTGTTTGTTTGCTTTAAAGAAAAAATAACAAAAAATATGCAAATAATTGCAAAAGAGCAGGGTTATTACAATGAAACAATATTTGGCAGGCAGTATTCTAAAATTCAAATTATATCAGTTGAGGATTTGTTAAATGGTATAACTATAGATATGCCTCACTCTACAAAAACAACATTTAAGGTAGCATCACGAGATATTCCATTAACAGACCAAACTAAATTAAAATTATAATATATAAAATATATGGTTAACTGTTAACACATGAAGTCATTAGGAGTAATTATACTTGCAGCGGGAGTGGGGAAGAGGATGAAAGTAATAACTTAAAATTCAAAAAGTAAAATTTGAAAAGAGGAGGTAGAAGATTATGAATATCGTGAAAGAGGAGGCAAAGAAACTTATAGATAGATTACCAGACTACGCAACTTGGGATGACCTTATCTATGAATTTTATGTCAAAAAGAAGATAGCAGTGGCTTTGAAGGCTGATGAAGAGGGACGAGTTATTTCTCATGAGGAGGTTAAAAAGAAATTCATTGTATAATGAATATTGAATGGACTGAACCAGCTGTCTCGGACTTAGAGAGTATTAAGGATTATATTGCAAGAGATTCAGTACCTTATGCATCACGATTTGTGGAAAAAGTTATTGAAGCAGTGGAGAATATAAAAGGGTTTCCTGAAATTGGACGGAAAATTCCAGAAATTGACAAAGAAAATATTCGTGAACTATTAGTTCATAATTATCGAATTATTTATCGTGTGGAAACAGAACGTATTTTGATTTTAAGTGTGATACATACGAGTCGTGATTTAAGCAGTAAAAAGCCTAAAATATGGGATATTACCTAATATATTAGGGTAGTATTAGAATAGCAATGGACGAGAAGAACAAATTAAAATTCAAAAAGTAAAATTAAAAATGGAGTGAATCTTGAAGATAAGAGCATTCTTTAATCCAAATCCTTTTTTTAAGGACAAGCCACTCATTGACCCATGGGGAAGAGAATATGAAATGAAAAACAATCCTTTTGTTGAGATAGAAATTTATAAACCTTATTTGAAAGAATTTAAGTTGAAAATTATCGAGCCTATGTATTATGAAAAAGAAGTAAAAGTTTCTTCGGATAAAGTTTCTTTGTTTTTTACAGACGAGAAGTTTGCGGATACATCAATTTCTGAAATTAAAGTTGAAATAGAGGGTAAAGAATTAATATTGCCCTTAAGAGTTCATAAAATAGAAGGAGCAGTTGAGGATTTAGGAGGATGTCCTTTGGGTGTTTATCTATGGGGTTATACAGGCAAAGAATATGATTTTATGGCAAAATGTGGTAAGGATGGAAAATTTATCTTTTATTATCCTGCGGAGAAAAAGTTGAGACTTTTTATTTGCGATAGAAACTATGCCAAAAAACATCTTGAGTACTGGTTTACAACAGAAGGGTTAAAGGACGACATTGAAATCAACCCTGTGATAGGAAATTTTGAATTATGGGAACATAAGGTCTGGATTATTCCTGATACAATTTATCCTATATGGAATGTGTTTTTTGTGCCTGCAATTGTTGATAAAGAAATTCCACCTCAACTTGAGAAAGAAGATGTAAAGATTTTTACAAACGGCAAAGAGCTTGAAATCAAAGAATTTACCTCACATCAAATTTGTTTCAAAGGCGAAAAAGAAGAAAATTATCATCCTGCGTATATCCTATCAGGAGTAATGAAAGAACAGGCAAAGAAGTTACCTCCAAAAATCATGGTAAAAATTGTTGTTCATTCTGAAAAGAAAAAGATATATGGAGAAGCGGAGTGTCTGATATACATATGAAGTCATTAGGAGTAATTATACTTGCAGCGGGAGTGGGGAAGAGGATGAAATCTAATCTCCTAAAAGTTCTGCATCCTATCTGTGGTAGGCCGATGCTCTCATATATTATAGATACTGCGGTTGGCTTAAGTCCGGAGAAAATTGTGATTGTAAGTAGCCCTAAAATGGAGGAGGAGATTCTTCGTTTCGCTCAGAATGACAGATGGGGACGGAATGACAAAGAGTTCAAGAGTTCAAAGGTTCAATGGAATAAGATAGAATTTGTTATTCAGGACCCGCCTCGTGGGACAGGAGATGCGGTTATGTGTGCAGAGTCAATATTCAGTGATTTTGATGGTCCGATTCTTGTTCTTTGTGGAGATGTGCCGTTGCTCAAATCGGATACACTGAATAATCTTATTAAATTCCATAATACTAACAAAGGAGCGGCAACTGTATTAACTACGATAGTCCCTGACCCTGCTTCATACGGAAGGGTAGTAAAGTCAAAAATCAAAAATCAAAAGTCAAAAGTTAAAAAGATAGTAGAAGCTACTGATGCCTCTGAATCAATAAAAAGGATTGACGAAATAAATACAGGGATTTATATTTTTGATAAATCGCTTTTATTTGATACTTTGCATAAAATTAAACCCTCAAATGTTCAGGGTGAATATTATCTTACTGATACCATAGAAATTTTATGCAATGAGGATAAAGAAGTATATGGTTTTTTAACTAATGATTGGCAAGAAGTTATAGGTATAAATACAAGGAAGACGCTGGCAGATGTAGAAAGTATGCTTCAAGCTCAAATAATTGAACACCATCAGCTTAATGGAGTGGCGATTAAAAATCATACGACGATAGATTTTGGTGTAAAAATAGGTAGTGATACTATAATTCATTCCGGTGCTTTCCTTCTGGGTAATACTCAAGTAGGTGAAAATTGTGAAATAGGAGCCAATACAGCAGTTGAGGATTCAATAATATCTTCCGGCACTATTATAGGTGCGAACTCAGATATAAGAAATGCAAAACTATGATATTTAGAAAAAGACAGAAAACAGAGGACAGAAAACAGAGGACAGAAAACAGAGGACAGAAAACAGAAACTACTGTACAGGATGGCAAGAAGAATAGATTGCTCACAATAGTTATTTTTCTTATAGGGGTCTTATGTATCGGGTATTTAATTTCTATTGGTAGGAATTTTATTCTCTCTCGGCTTGAATTAAAACAGATAGAAGTGAGTAAAGTAAGAGTAGAAGTTTTAAATGGTACTAATATCAAAGGACTTGCCGAGACGGCATCTGAGATTTTGCGTAAAAAGGGATTTGATGTTGTTAGATATGGGAATGCCGAGGATACAGTTTTAAGCACCATAATCATTGATAGGTCTGACCCTGAACTAAAGAATGCAAAGGTTGTCCAAAGTATATTAAAACAAGGTCTGCTTACCTTTGAATCTCACGCATTACAACTTTTTGAAGTAACAGTAGTGCTTGGGACTGATTTTAAGGTTAAAAAAGAAGCTTCTATTCTTGAAACCAAGTGACTCCCAAAAAGAAAGCCCAATTAATCGCCCAGACTTTGCTTGACAAGAAAGCCCAAGATGTTGTTATTATGAACCTCCACAAAGTAACTGATATGACCCATTATTTTGTAGTCTGTACTGGCGAATCCGAATTGCACTTAAAAGCATTAGCCAGAGAATTGGAAGCTAAAATCAAGACCCCTTGGCATATTGAAGGGACTACCCACGCACGCTGGATTTTATTGGATTATGTGGATGTTGTTGTCCATATTTTTTTGAATACAACCCGGCAATACTATATGCTGGAACAACTTTGGGGTGATGTGCCCATAGAAAAGCTATCCCAAGAATAAATCCTCTTTCACTATACTATTTATAGTGTTGATTTAATTTCTCACTACAATATATTGGAATGAATAAACTTTTTTTATTTTTATCTCTTGACAAGTGGTGAAATGTGGTGGAAAATGGAGGAGATGTTTGTAGGTGAGTATAAGTATAATTTGGAGGAGAAGGGCAGGTTATTTATTCCTGTTGAGTTTAGGAGGGAATTAGCCCCTGATGCTCAGAATACATTTGTAGCGACGCAGGGTCAGGATGAATGTATAGCAGTTTATCCTCTAAATATATGGAAAGAAGTAATCGAAAAGGAGTTATTAAATTATCCGCAAGATACCCCGGAACAGAGGTGGCTGGTAAGGCATTTTACTAAGCCTGCCAAATATCTAAAAATAGATAGTCAGGGCAGAATAAATATACCTCAAAGGTTATCAGAGTATGCCAAACTTAATAAAGAGGTTATGATAGTAGGTGCATTAAGGCGAATAGAGTTATGGCACCCGGATAATTATATTAGTGGAGAGACCGAGTTCACTCCATCAAAGCCGGGTATATTTCCGAACTTGAAGCTTTAAGTTTGACCTCAAAATGCATAAACCGGTGCTTTTGAAAGAAGTGATATCTCTACTAAATCCTAAATCTGGTAGTGTGTATGTAGATTGTACTTTAGGTAGTGGAGGGCATACTATAGCTATTCTTAATAGTGGAGCAAAGGTCTATGGGATAGATAGGGATTTAGAGGCAGTAGAAGAAGTCAAAACTCAAAACTCAAAAGTCAAAAATAAAGAGTTAAAAGTTATTTGGACAAACTTCAGGAATTTAGGGGAGCTAATAAAGGGAAAGGTAAGTGGTGTTTTATTTGACCTTGGTCTTTCAAGTGAGCAACTTGATTCCCCAGTAAGAGGATTTAGCTATAGATTTAATGGTTTATTAGATATGCGTATGGATAGAAGTAAAGGAGTACCGTGTTATAAATTGCTAAAAGAGATGGGGGTTGAAGATTTAGAGTATATACTTCTGAATTATGGAGAAGAAAGATATTTTCGTCGTATAGCGAGAGAGATAGTTCAAAATAAACCGGAGACTACGGAAGCATTGAAAGAAATTATTCGAAGGATTACTCCGCCGAGTAGTAGGACAAAGATTTTGGCTCGTGTATGGCAGGGGTTGCGTATCTTTGTTAATGATGAACTTGCTTGTCTTCGTGATGGTTTAGTAGGGGCGACTAAGATTTTGAAAGTGGGTGGTAGGATATGTGTTATTTCCTATCACTCTTTAGAAGACCGTATAGTAAAGCAATATTTTAGGGATGAGCTATTGTTGAAGGTAATTACAAATAAGCCAATCTGTCCGAGTGAGGAAGAGATTAGTGGGAATCCGCGGTCAAGGAGTGCCAAACTTAGGTGTGCGGAGAAGATAGGGATTGGGGGTTAGGGATTGGGGGTTAGGGATTGGGGGTGAGGGATTGGGGGTTATGAAAAAGTTGTGGTTATTAGTTTCAGTCTTATTTATGATAGCGTTTGTGTATTTATGGGAGTATTCGCTTGCTGTAAAGCTTACTTTTGTATCTTATAATAAGACAAAGCAGTTATCTGAGCTTAGTGATAAGGTAGAAGGGCTTCGTATAAAGGGAGTGATATTAAGTTCAGCTCAGCGGATTTACAATGGACAGAGGACAGAAGATAGAGGACAGAAGATAGAGGACAGAAGATAGAGGACAGAAGATAGAGGACAGAAGACAGAGGACAGACAATAAAGATGGATAAAGAAGTACATCTTGGTAGGCTTGGGTTAGTTATAGTTTTATGTGTAGGGCTTGAGGTTTTTCTTGTAATGAGGTTAGCTGAGTTACAGATTTTTGAGTACTCTCGGTATAAGCTAAGAGTAAAGGACCAGGCACAGGCTCAAGTTAAAGTCATTCCTCGTAGGGGTAAGATTTATGATTGTTATCATCGTCTTCTTGCGACTACTATTGGTAATAAGAGGGTATATTCATTAGATAATGTTGGAGGCAATCTACTTGGATTTATAGGTAAAGATGGAGTAGGATTAGAGGGCTGCGAGTATGAGTTTGACCCTTTATTATCTGGAAAGCCGGGATGGATGACATTAGGCAAGACTCCGCGGGGACATCTTTATCCATATCCTGGCTATTCCTCCAAGAAAATAGAGCCCTCCAAAGATATAGTTTTGACCATAGATGCGGATATTCAATCCATAGTGGAATCTGCTTTACTCAATAGGATAACTGAACTAAATGCTAAAAAGGGAAGTGGAGTAGTTATTAATCCCAAGACGGGCGAGATATTGGCAATCGCCACAGTGCCATCTGGTAATCCGAATAAATGGCGTGAATACAAGGGTTGGCGTAATGTACCGGTGCAAGATGAATTTGAGCCTGGCAGTACTTTTAAGATAGTGCCATTATCAGTAGTTGTGGAAGATAGTTTAGTAGCTTTAACTGATACTATAGAAGATGGAAGTTGTGAAATAATAATTAAGGGCAAGAAGATACATGATGCCAAGAGACATGGGGCGTTAACCTTTGCCGAGAGTGTGTGGAAATCAAGTAATGTAGCGTTTATAAAGTTAGGGAATTTAGTAGGTAGGCAAAAGTTTTACAACCGTGCAGTCTTATTTGGATTTAGTATGCCAACAGGGATAGAGTTGCCTGGAGAGACACGAGGTAATCTTTCTCTGCCATCTAATTGGGATGAACTAAGGTTTGCCAATCTTTCTTTTGGACAGGGTGTGACTTGTAATTTACTTCAACTTGCTTTTGCCTATCAGTCAATAGCAAATAAGGGTGAACTTTTAAGACCTATAATAATAAAAGAAATCATATCTTCTGATGGTAAATTACTATATGAAAGCAGTCCTAAGAAGGTCCGGAATATCTTATCTCCTCCGAAAGCCCAAGAGGTTATCTCCCTTTTATGCGGTGTCATAGAAAAAGGTAGTGGTATGTTGGCTAAGGTGCCTGGGATTAAGATAGCGGGCAAGACTGGTACGGCTAATAAGTGCGTGAACGGGGTGTATATTAGTTCCTATATTTCAAGTTTTGTTTGCTTTTTTCCAGCTGATGAGCCTATGTTTTTAGTAGCGTGTACAATTGATGAGCCCAAAGGTGTTTATTTGGGGGGTGAAGTGTGTGGTCCAATGATGCGAGATATAATTCAGAAACTAATATGTCTAAAACCATATAATGTGAAGGATAGCACTTATAATGCTTGTAATGAATTTGTATCTGCAAATTAGGAAATGAAACTTACAGAGCTTATAGCCGGGTTAGAAGACAGAGGACAGAGGGCAGAAGACAGAAGGCCGGAAAGAGAATTAGAAATAAAGGGACTTGCTTACGATTCAAGGGATGTGGAGCCGGGGTATGTTTTTGTAGCTCGGCGTGGAGCATCAAAGTATGTAGATGAGGCGATAAAGAATGGGGCAATATTTTTAGTACTTGAAGAAGCGATGCCTATTTCTGTGCCTAATATAATAGTAGAAGATGCAAGGAAATCATTATCTATATTAGCACAAGGGTTTTATGGTAATCCATCTAAACAACTAAAAGTAATAGGAATAACGGGTACTTTTGGTAAAACTACCTCTACTTGGCTTATCAAATCAATCTATGAATCTGCGGGTATCCGCACAGGGTTAATCGGGACTATTGAATATAAAATAGGCGGCAAGTCTATCCCGGCACATCATACTACTCCTGAGTCCCTTGAATTACAAAGCATTTTCTCTGACTTATTGCAAGGCGGGACGAGTGCAGTGGTGATGGAAGTCTCTTCACATGGGATTGCACTTGAACGGGTTTATGGTATAGATTTTGATATTGCTGGGTTCACTATGTTGGATAGGGACCATTTGGATTTCCATAAGACTATTGAGGAATATAAGGATACGAAACTTAAATTCTTTACTGACTTAAAATCAGATGGGATAGCAGTGTTAAATCGTGATGACCGGTATTTTAATGAGTTTAAGTCTAAAATCAAAGCAAAAGTAATAACATACGGAACAAGTGAAGGATGCGATGTGATGGGTAAGGTTTGTTCTGTTTCTGAAAATGGGATTGAACTTATCATAACATACGAAGGCAAAGAGTGTAAAATTCGCTCACCTCTTATAGGTAGTTATCATATTAACAATCTTCTCCTTGCTTCAGCTTGTGCTTTAAGCGATGGGATAGAGTTTGCCTCTGTTTGCAAGGGTATAGGTTCTTTGAATTTAGTGCCTGGTCGTTTTGAGCGTATAGGGCGTGTAATCATAGATTATGCTCATACTCCTGGGGCGTTAAAGAGTGCATTAACTTCGGCAAGAGAAATGGCAAAAGGTCGTGTAATATGTATATTTGGATGTGGTGGGGATAGGGACCAGGGTAAGCGGTCGGAAATGGGTAAAATAGCATCCCAGCTCGCTGATTATGTAATCCTTACAACTGATAATCCTCGTAGCGAGGACCCTAAACTAATAATAGAGGATATAATAAAAGGGATATCGCCTAGTAATTATGATATTGTGCTTGATAGGCGTGATGCCATTCGCAAAGGAGTTGAGCGTTCTTCACCTGAGGATATAGTTCTTCTTGTAGGCAAAGGGCATGAGAATTATCAAATATATGGTGAAATAAAAGTGCCATGGGATGATAGGGCAGTGGCAAAAGAGATAATGAAAGAGTTGGGAATTGAAAGCTAAAATGGAAGACATACAGATTAGTGATGTGTTAAAAGCTACAGGCGGAAGACTTGGGAAATCAGAAGACGGAAGTCAGAAAACAGAAGTTAGAATAAAGGGAGTGAGTATAGATTCAAGGGCTATAAAATCTGATGAGCTATTTGTAGCTATTAAAGGAAATAAGAGTGATGGACATTCTTTTATTATAGATGCTGTGAAAAGAGGAGCGGTTTGTGCTATGGTAAGTCAATTGCCAATTACTGATTATCCATTGCCAATTATAGTGGTAGAAGATACATTAAAAGCATTAGGTGATTTAGCATCTTGGTATAGAGGCAAGTTTTCAATTCCTATTATTGGGGTTACCGGGTCAAATGGCAAGACTACTACTAAAGAACTTATCGTCAAATGTCTTTCTATCAAGTATCGGGTGTGTAAAAGTGAAAGTAGTTTTAATAGTCTCACGGGTGTGCCTATTAGTATTTTTAATCTCTCTTCTACGCATGAGGTAGGGGTATTTGAAGTAGGTACTAATCAGATGGGTGAGATGGCGAGACTTGCTAATATAGTAAGCCCTAAATTTGCGGTCATCACTAATATAGGGCCGACACATCTTGAAAGTTTTAAGACTATTGAAGGTGTACTTGATGAAAAGCTTAATCTTGTGCGTGCCGCAGAGATTGCTATTTTGAATGCTGATGACCCTTGGCTGGCACAAGTTCAGATTAAAGCTTTTAGGTATGGTATAGAGTGTGGCAATTTGAGGGCTGAGATATTGGATTCAATGAATGGCACAAAATTTAAGGCCAGGGATGTTATTTTTACGCTTCCTCTTTATGGGAGATATCAAGTGTATAATACACTGGCAGCATTATCTATTGGGTTGCAGTTTGGGTTGGGACTTGATGAGATGAGCGAAGTAATTAAAACAGTGAATCCATCAACTCATCGGGATGAAATAATTTGGGTAGATGCGGGTCCCCTGACCCGCAATACAATTAAGATTATAGATAGCACTTATAATGCTAATCCTATGTCTATGGAGCTTGCTATTCGTGAGTTATCAAATCATAAAAATATGCGTAGGGTGGCTATTTTGGGCGATATGTTTGAATTGGGGGACAATGCGTTAGATTTTCATACTAAGATAGGTAAGCTACTTAAAGAGCTAAATATAGATATTGTTATTGGCTATGGTGAGTTGGCAAAGGGCTATATTGAAGGCAAATTGCAAAGTTCAAATGCCAAAATCCAAAGTTCTCCGCCAGGGGCGGATCAGCCTCCGGCTGAAAATGAAATCCAAATGCCAGAAGACAATGGCAGTGGAAGTTGCAATAAATTTTATTTCTCTGATTTAACTTTACTCATAAATGAGTTAGAGAGTATTATAAAATCTGGCGATGTGATTCTTGTAAAGGGGTCACGGGCGATGGGAATGGAAAGAATAGTTGAGAGTTTAAAGTTAAAAGTTAAGAGTTAAAAGTATAATGCTGATGAATAAAAGTAGCGCCGATTTTACAATTTCAAACTTGAAATCACAATTTGTGATTAGTTTTCTAATAATTTAGTGAGGGATATGGGTAATTTGATTCCTGTAGAAGTCATTCAGCAATTCATTTTTGAAATTCGTGGTGAGAGGGTAATGATAGATCGTCACTTGGCGAAATTATACGAGGTAGAGACACGGGTTTTAAATCAAGCGGTAAAGAGAAACATTGAGCGTTTTCCAGAAGAGTTTATGTTTCAGCTTACAAAGGAAGAGAGAGATGAGGTTATCACAATTTGTGATGACCTCAAACCTTTGAGATATGCTAAAACAATGCCATATGCGTTTACTGAGTATGGTGTAGCTATGTTGTCCAGTGTATTAAAGAGTCAACGGGCCATTCAAGTCAATATTCAAATTATCAAGGCATTCGTAAAGTTACGGAAAATGTTGTTATCGCATATAGAATTACGACGCAAATTAGAAGAAATGGAAAAGAAATACGATAAACAATTTAAGGTCGTATTTGATGTTATAAATAGATTATTAGAGCCACCCAAAGAACCTAAAAAGAAAATAGGGTTTCTATAATATGGATATAAGCAACAGTATGCGGGGGATGAACCCCCGCTCTACAAGAGGTAAAAGACAAGAATGGAGAATAGATTATATTGTGGGGATAATATTGAGGTTTTGGAAAAAATAGAGAAGGAGAGTGTAGATTTGATTTATATTGACCCGCCTTTCTTTTCTAACAGGCAGTA